>JANNWA010000557.1:0-3238 GCA_031408275.1 Pseudomonadota bacterium | reverse complement strand
TCACCGGCCCGTCGGGCAGCATGTGCAGGAACTGCTTGAGGAACGGCTCTTCCGAGGCGAGCAGCTCGGCCGGCGTGCCCGCCCCGGCCAGCACGCCATCTTCGATGACGTAGATGTAGTCGACCAGCTTCAGGCTCTCGCTCACGTCGTAGGTCACCACGATCGAGGTTGTCCCGAGTGCGTCGTTGAGCTTGCGGACCAGCTCCGCGATCACGTTGAGCGAGATCGGGTCGAGGCCGGCAAAAGGCTCGTCGTACATGGCCAGCAGCGGGTCGGTCGCAATCGCCCGGGCGAGGGCGACGCGCCGGCTCATGCCGCCCGACAGGTCGCCGGGCATGAGCTTGCTCGCGCCGCGCAGGCCCACGGCGTTCAGCTTCATGAGCACCAGCCTGCGGATGAGTTCCTCCGGCAGGTCGGTGTGTTCGCGCAGCGGAAACGCGATGTTCTCGTAGACCGACAGGTCGCTGAACAGGCCGCTGGTCTGGAACATCATGCCCATCTTGCGGCGCATCGCGTACAGACCGTCCGTGTCGAGCTCGTGGACGACCTCGCCGTTGACCTTGACCTCGCCGGAAAGCGGCTTGATCTGCCCGCCGATCAGCTTGAGGAGCGTAGACTTGCCACTGCCGCTGGAGCCGAGGATCGCGACCAGCTTGCCGCGCGGCACCTTGAGGGAGAGCCCGCGGAAGATCGTTTTCCCGCCGTAGGCGAAGTTCAGGTCGTTTATTTCGACGAGGGTGTCGGATGAGGTATTCACAGGGTGTAAGTTTAGCGCATGCCGGGCGACTAACCCGCGTGGATGCCCAAGGGAGATAATGATGGACCGTCGCACACTGATCAAAACGCTGTGGGCTGTGCCGTTTGTGGCCGCATTGGGCCGCCCGGCCCTCGCGCAAACCGCCGCCAGAAAAGGAGTTGCCGTGGAAGACCTGCAGAAAAACTGGAAGACCCTGCTCGCCGCAGGCACCGCCGTGCCCGCCGCGACCGAAAAGCTCGAGCTGCCCAAGGCCGAGTGGAAAAAGCGCCTGGATGCCGCCCAGTATTCGGTGCTGCGCGACGAGGGCACCGAGTACGCCGGGTCGAGCCCGCTCAACAACGAAAAGCGCCCCGGCGTCTTCGCCTGCGCCGGCTGCGGGCTGCCCCTGTTCACCTCGGCGATGAAATACGAAAGCGGCACCGGCTGGCCGAGCTTCTTCACGACGATCCCGGGCGTGTTCGGGATCAGCCGGGATTTCAAGATGATCCTGCCGCGCACCGAGTACCACTGCGCGCGCTGCGGCGGCCACCACGGCCACCTGTTCGACGACGGCCCCCAGCCGACGGGAAAGCGCTACTGCAACAACGGCGTGGCGCTGAAGTTCATTCCGAAAGCCTGAGTTCCTTCAGGTAGCGCATCACGCCCGCATGGATGAGGCCCGGCCGCGGCGCCGCGGCCAGGGTGTTGGCCGCGGTGGTTTCGCGTGCCTGTTCCAGTTTGGCCGCCTTCGCGGGTTCGGCGCGATGCAGCGCGCGCGCGAGCCGGTATGCAAGCTCGTCATCGAAGCCGGGACGCGCGATCACATAGCTCCATGAGCCGATCGAATCGATCGGCCGGTCCTGCCCGGGATAGCGGCCCGCCGCCACGGTCAGGCGCTTGAGGAAAGGGTGCCTGGCGAGGATGCGCGCGATCTCGTCCGCGTCCGGAACTATGAAGCGCGCGCCCTGGGAGCTGGAGGCGACCGCAGCAAATCCCGGCCAGCCGATGCCCGCGCCCCAGAGCGCGGCAACGCGCCCATCGAGCACCATGGCGGGGCCGTCGCCGGCCTTGTCGAGGTAGACCGCGCCGAAATCGCGGTCCGCATCCAGCCCGAGGCCGTCGATCACCGTCCGGCCGAGGATCGTGAGCCCCGAGCCCTTGGCGCCGAAGGCCACGGCGCGGCCGCGCAGGTCGGCGATCGTGCGAAACGCCGAGTCGGCCCGCACCACGAACATCCCGGGCGAGGAATACATCGCGGCGATGACCCGCAGGCCCGTGCCGGGGTCGGCCAGCGCGGGGTTCGCCACTTCGCCCTGCACCAGGCCGAGGTCGAGTTTTCCGGCCTCGAGCAGCGGCAGGTTCTCGGTGCTGCCCTTGGTGTTCCGCATCTCGATCGCGAGCGAAGGGTCGGCGGCGTGCACGGCCTCGGCGAACACCCCGCCGTAGAGCGGGAATCCCCCGCCGGGCGTCGCGGTTCCCAGGATGATGGGAGGTGTTTGCATGGCCGCGATCATACAGTCCCTTCCCCGCGCCCATTTGTCCGGCTACACTGGATTTTGAAACGATCTGAGGAACCTCCTTGGCGCAAGACCCGTCCGGACTGAGCAGCGAACCCGTAGGCCTGATCGGCCTGGGGCTGATGGGCGCCGCGCTCGCGCACCGCCTGCTCGGCGCCGGATACAACGTGCTCGGATACGACATCGACCCGGGCAAGGCGCTGCTGGTCCCCGACATCGAGGTCGCCGGTTCCATCGACGATATCTGCCTGCGGTGCAGCCGCGTCGTGATCGCTGTCGGCACTACGCGCCAGGTCGAAGCGGTGGTCGCGGAACTCGAGACCACGGCGCACCCCATGCTGGTGCTGTGCACGACCACGGTGTATCCGCGGCGCATAGCGTTCGCCGCGGCGCGCGCCGCCCGCTACGGGATCACCCTGGTCGAGGCGCCCATCTCGGGCACCAGCCTGCAGGTCGAAAGCGGCAAGGGCATCGGCCTGGTGGCGGGGCCCATCGAGGCGGTCGAACAGGCGCGGCCGCTGCTCGATGCACTCTGCCCGCAACGCCACGCGCTGGGGTCTCTGGGCGACGCAGCCAAGGCGTCGCTTGCGCTCAACCTCGTACAGCAGTTGAACAACGCGGCCATTGCCGAAGGACTCGTGTTCGCCGAGCGGCTCGGCCTCGCCCCGGCCGAATTCCTCGAAGCGTTGCGAGGTACGACCGCGGGCTCGCAGGTCACGGCCGTGAAGGCCGAAAAGATGGTGCGCCGCGAGTACTCGCCGCAGTCGCCCGCGGCACAGGCGCTCAAGGACGCGCAGTTCATGATCGAGACCGCGCACCGCCTCGGCCAGAACCTGCCGATGATGGAGGTCAATGCGTCGCTGCTGGCCGCGGTGCTTGCGCAGCGCGGCTGCGAAGTCGACAGCGCCGCGGTCATCGAAGCGATCCGGGCCAGCCGGCCGAAGTAGTTTTCGCGTAGCATCCGCGTCTGCCATGCAGCGCGAAC
>JANNWA010000556.1:0-5848 GCA_031408275.1 Pseudomonadota bacterium | reverse complement strand
CCGTCAAGATAGCGACGGTTACTTTCTATGGCGAATTGGATGTGCCGGAGGTAGTCCTGCACTCGCAGGACCTCCGATTCCTTCATACCGGCTGCGCTTCGGCCAGGACCTTGTCCCTGAATCTCTCCGGCAGGGCCGCTGGAGTCAGCACATCAACATTGATTCCAAGTAATTCGCTCAATTCAAACTGGATCTTTCCAATGTCGAGCAGCGTGGTCTGTTCCGTAGGCTCGACCAGCAGATCAAGATCGCTGCCTTCTATATCGGTGCCGCGCAGCACGGAACCGAACACGCGGACATCCCGTACCCGGTGCCGTGACGCGATGTCCCGTATGGCTGCACGGTTTGAGTTCAATGCGTGTGATGGGCGCATGGCAGGGCTCCTGGATTGGCCGCTAGTTTAGCCGAACTCGGCATCAAAATTGGCCAACACTATTGGCCGTGTCGCTCCAATGCCCACGCCACGTGCTCGCGCACGAGCGCCGAGGAATCGTCGGCTCGGGCGCGGAGGGCCGCGACGATTGATTCATCCCTGGTTGCGTTTCCCAATCCCACCGCGAGGTTGCGCAGCCACCGCTCATACCCAATCCTGCGAATCGCCGACCCCGCCATGCGCGCATCGAACTCCTCCGCACTCCAAGCAAACAACTCGACCAGGCTGGCAGAATCCAGCCCGTTCCTCACCGCAAAATCCGCCTCCCCCGTCGCCTGCGCAAAGCTGTTCCACGGGCAGGCCAGCTGGCAGTCGTCGCAACCGTATACGCGGTTGCCGATCAGCGGACGAAGTTCGACGGGGATCGAACCCTTCAGCTCGATGGTCAGGTAGGAGATACAGCGCCTTGCATCTAGGCTATATGGCCCTCGAATCGCCTGCGTCGGGCACAGTTCGATGCACTTGGAGCACGTGCCGCAATGGTTGTCGGCCGGCGCATCCACCGGCAGCGGCAGGTCGGTGTAGATCTCGCCGAGGAAGAAATACGATCCCGCCTCGCGCGACAGCAGCAGCGTGTGCTTGCCACGCCAGCCGAGGCCCGCCTTGGATGCGAGTTCCACTTCCATCACCGGCGCCGAATCGGTGAACACGCGATGCCCGAATTCGCCGACCTCGCCGGCGATGCGGTCGGCAAGCTGCTGCAACCGGCTCCGCAGCACCTTGTGGTAGTCGCGGCCCCGCGCATACCGCGCGATGTATGCGTGCTTGTCGTCAGCAATTTCCGCCCAGCCGTCGCCGAGCTCGGATGCGTAATTCATCCGGCACGCGATCACGCGCAAGGTGCCGGGCACCAGCTCACCGGGCCGCGTACGGCGCACGCCATGGCGTGCCATATAATCCATTTCGCCGTGCCATCCGCGCTCGAGCCATGAAGCAAGATGGGTTTCGGCGGCCGACAGGTCCGTATCCGCAATCCCCACGGCCTGGAACCCGAGCTCGCGCCCCCAGGCCTTGATGGACAGCGCAAGGCTCGCATAGTCGTAACCGGATTCCAGCATCGCCCCAGTTTAGCAACAGGAAACGCAATGATCGATTCGGCAGGAAAACTTCCCGTGCTTGTGGCCGGCGGCGGCATCGGCGGCCTCGCCGCCGCCCTCGCCCTGACCCGCCAGGGCTTTCACGTGAAGGTCCTCGAGCAATCCCCTGAGATCGGCGAAATCGGCGCCGGCATCCAGCTCGGCCCCAACGCGTTCCACGCTTTCGATGCGCTCGGCGTCGGCGACAAGACGCGCAGCCGCGCCGTGTACACCGACTACATGGTGATGCACGATGCCATCGACGAATACCAGGTAGGCAAGATCCCGACCGGCGAGGACTTCCTCAAGAGATTCGGCAACCCATACGCGGTGATCCACCGGGTGGACGTCCACATGTCGCTGCTCGAAGGCGCGCAGGAAACCGGCAAGGTGGAGATCCTGACCTCGACGCGCGCCGCGCGCATCGAGCAGGACGCCTCCGGCGCCACCGTCATCGACCAGAACGGCAAAGCCCACCGCGGCCTTGCGGTCATCGGCGCGGACGGCGTGAAATCGGTGGTGCGCGCGCAGTACGTCAACGACCCGGCCCGCATAACGGGCCATGTGGTGTATCGCGCGGTGGTCGACAAGAAAGACTTCCCCGCCGACCTGCAGTGGAACGCGGCCAGCATCTGGGTAGGGCCCAACTGCCACCTCGTGCACTACCCGTTGCGCGGCGGCGAGCAGTACAACGTGGTCGTGACCTTCCACAGCCGCCAGCAGGAGGAATGGGGCGTGACCGAAGGCAGCAAGGAGGAAGTGCAGAGCTACTTCCAGGACATCTGCCCCAAGGCACGGCAACTCATCGACCTGCCCAAGTCCTGGAAACGCTGGGCCACGGCGGACCGCGAGCCGATCGGCCGCTGGTCCTTCGACCGCGTCACGCTCCTTGGCGACGCGGCGCATCCGACCACGCAGTACATGGCGCAGGGTGCGTGCATGGCGCTCGAGGACGCCGTCACGCTGGGCGAAGCGTTGCGCGTGCACGACAACGACTTCATCAAGGCGTTCGACCTGTACCAGCGTGCCCGCGTGGCCCGCACGGCGCGCATCGTGCTCTCGGGCCGTGAGATGGGCCGGATCTACCACGCCAAGGGTGTGGAGCGCCTGGTGCGCAACGACCTCTGGCGCGGCAGGTCCCCCGAGCGCTTCTACGACGCTGTGGAGTGGCTCTACGGCTGGAACGTCGGCAATTGCCTGGCGGCAGCCACCAATTTCCCCGCGACATGACCCAACCCGCGCTGCGTCTCCCACTCGCCTCCGAGGAGGCCACGCTCGCCCTCGGCGGCGCGCTGGCCAAGGGAGCGCTGCCCGGGCGCGTGCTGCTCCTCTCCGGGGACCTCGGTGCGGGCAAGACCACCCTGGTCCGGGGCCTGTTGCGGGCCCTGGGCTGGACCGGCCGCGTCAAAAGCCCCACCTACGCGCTGGTTGAACTTTATGCACTTTCTGGGTTAAACTTGTATCACTTTGATTTTTATCGGTTCAAGGACCGCGAGGAATGGGTGAGCTCGGGTTTCCGGGAGCACTTCAACCCGGAGTCTTTGTGCATCGTCGAATGGCCGGAGATGGCAGAGGGATTGCTGTCCACGCCCGACCTGCACGTCACGCTCGAAGTCTCCGAACCGGGGCGTCGCGCGGGCTTCCTCGCGCACTCGAGCGCTGGGCGAGAGTGGCGGTCCGCGGCCTTGGCTTCGTTGCTGCGCTCCTAGCCGCGCTCGTAACCACTGCGCAGGCCCTCGCGGCCGACCAGGTCGTCTCCACACGCATCTGGCCCGCCCCGGACTACACCCGCGTCACGCTCGAATCGAAGAAGGAGATCCGCTACTCGCTCTTCTCCGTCGAGAACCCCGACCGCCTCGTTCTAGATCTCGAGGGCATCGAGATGAGCGCGGTGCTGGCCGACCTCAACAGCAAGGTCACCGCCGCCGACCCCTATATCGCCAAGCTCCGGGCAGGCCTCAACCGGCCCGGCGTGACACGCCTGGTGCTCGACCTGAAGACCGTCGTGAAGGCGCAGGCATTCACGTTGAAGCCCGTCGCCGACTACGGCTACCGGCTGGTTCTCGACATCTATCCGGCGGTGCCGACCGACCCCCTGCTTGCGCTCCTGCAGGACGAGGCGGCGAAGAAATCCACGGTGCCTGCCCAGCCTGCGGCGCCCTCCGAGACCGCGCCTGTCCAGGCAGCGCCCTCGCCTTCCACTCTGCCGGGGAAGGAGCGAGTCGCCCGCCTCGCCACCATAGTGATCGATCCCGGCCATGGCGGCGAGGACCCGGGCGCGCTCGGCCGCGGCGGCACCCTCGAGAAGGACGTCACCCTGATCATCGCCAAGCGCCTCAAGGCCCTGATTGAGCAGGAGCCCGGCCTGCGCGTAGTGATGACGCGCGACTCTGACTACTCCCTTCCGTTGGCCACGCGGGTCGAAAAAGCGCGCAGGGTCAAGGCGGACCTGTTCGTTTCGATTCACGCCGACGCGTTCATCAAACCGCACGCACGCGGCTCTTCCGTGTTCGCGCTGTCCGAGCGGCGCGCGACGTCCGAGGCGGCGCGCTGGCTGGCCAAGAAGGAAAACGACGCCGACCTCATCGGCGGGGTCAATCTCGACGTGAAGGACAGGTACCTCGCCCAGACGCTGCTCGACCTGTCGCAGACCGCGACCATCAGCGACAGCCTGAAGCTGGGGCGCCACGTGCTGGCGGAGCTCGGCGCGATCAACACGCTGCACAAGCCCCAGGTCGAGCAGGCGAGCTTCGCCGTGCTGAAGTCGCCCGATGTGCCCTCGATCCTCGTGGAGACCGCGTTCATCAGCAACCCCGAGGAGGAACGGCGGCTGAACGACGAGGCCTACCAGGACAAGCTCGCGCGCGCGATCCTGAACGGCATCAAGCGCTACTTCGCCAGGAACCCCCCGCGGCCGCAGTCGCCCCTCACGGCCGCACCCGCGGAACCGGTCCGGCAGGCCCGGAACTAGGCTCGCGCATCGAGCGGGGTTTTTGTACGTCATAATGACGTACAATGAACGCATCAGCTATCGGAGACGATGCCATGCCGGCCACACTACTCAATGAATCCGCCCGAATCAATCTGCGGACCAGCGTCGAGGCGAAGGCCATGATTGAGCGCGCTGCCGCATTGATGGGAACGACGGTTTCCAGCTTTATGTTGCAGAACGCCTACGATGCTGCGCGCCGTATTGTGTCGGAGACCGATACGCTGTTGCTGACACAACGGGACTTTGAAGCGTTCGTCGCCTCGATTGAAAAGCCCGCCAAACCCAAGGCTGCTTTGCGCAAGTTGATGTCGCGCCGTTGAGCGATGGTCGCGATTCAGCTGCTGGGGCCGCAGCATCGACGCGAAGGGTTTGATTGTGGAGAAGTCGCGCTGAATGATTTCTTGCTGCGCCACGCCGGGCAGCAACAACGGCGTGGTTTCGGCAAGACCTACGTGGCTGTAGCAGAAGATGGCCTGACAGTCACCGGATATGTAACCGTAAGCGCCGGGCAAATTGCGACGACTTCGTTGCCTTCCCGGTCGAAATTACCGCGTTACCCTGCCCCCATGCTGCGCATCGGACGACTGGCGGCGGATAGCCGTCATCAGGGCAAGGGCATTGGTCAGGATTTGTTGGCTTTTGCCTTGCGCCTGGCTGTGGAATTCTCGCAGCGGGTGGGGTTGTATGCGGTGGTGGTTGACGCCAAGAACGACAAGGCAAAAGCGTTTTATGTGAAGCTGGGGTTTATCGCTTGCGTGGACAATCCTCTTTGCCTGTATCTGCCCATTGCTACGCTTGAGCTGTCCTCAAGTGACAGGAAAAATGGATAGGCAGATCAGGACAAGCTCGCGCAACGGCGAAGGCCGGGCTCAGGCCTTTTTCTGTTCCGCCTTGCGCGATTCGTACAGCTTGACCAGCTTCACGACATCCGGTCCCTCGATGCGCCCCAGCGGCCCCGCGCTGTAGCTCGAGGCGAGCACCTTGCCGTTCTCGTCGAGGATGAACTCCGAGGGCTGGATGAAATTGCGCTTCTCTTCCCACCACGAGCCGAGCAGGGTGCCGGTTTCGCGCGTCACCCCGTAAGCATGCGGGAAGGACAATTCCGCCGCGACTTCCCGCGCCTTCTCGATCGGGTCCACGCTGGCGGCGACGACCTTCGCGCCCAGCGCGTCGAGTTCATGCAGGACTGACTGGAAGCCGGCCAACTGCCGGCGGCAGTACGGTCACCAGTGCCCGCGATAGAACAGTACGATCCGGTACTTCGCATCCATGCCGTCGGGCAGCTCAAGCGTGGAGCCGTCGACGAGGTTCAGCGTGAGCTTTGGAAAGCTCGCGCCCGCATCCAGC
>JANNWA010000555.1:0-3795 GCA_031408275.1 Pseudomonadota bacterium | reverse complement strand
GCTCGATACCTACATCGACGACTATGGCGTCCCCGACCCGATTCCCGCGGCGATGATGAAGAACCTGTACCAGGCGCGGCAGCACCTCTTCAGCGACGAAGAGAAGGCGGCCGCCGACGAGGCGGATGCGGCGGCGCAGGCGAAGGCCGATGCGAAGGCCGATGCACAGGCCTCGGCGGCGATCGAAGCAGCCTTGCCGGCCCCGGAACCTTACCCTTCCGAGCCGCCGCAAGCTTATGCAGTACCCGACCAGAAGGCCTGACGCGTGGCACTCGAAGACAAGACCGTAAAGCTCTGCAATTGCAACCGCACGATCCCGCTGGATGCCAAGGCGCTGGCTGCCGCGCTGAAGTCCAAGGTCCCGCTCACGATCCATACCGAGTTGTGCCGCAAGGAAGTCGGCGCCTTTCACGCAGCCCTGCGCGACCCGGAGGTGCTGGTCGCGTGCACGCAGGAGGCGCCGCTGTTCGCTGAACTCGCGCAGGCGGCGGGGGCAAAAGGCACGCTGGCTTTTCTGAACATCCGTGAGAACGCGGGCTGGTCCCCGGAAGGCGCCGCCGCCACGCCCAAGATCGCGGCCCTGCTCGCGCTTGCCGCAATGCCCGATCCGGAACCCGTGCCGACGGTGGGGTACAAGAGCGAGGGGAGCTTGCTCATCATCGGGCCGGCCGACGCCGCACTCACGTGGGCCGGGCGCCTCGCGGCGGATCTCGACGTGAGCGTGCTGGTAACTTCCACGCGGGGTGCGGCCTTACCGCCTGTGCACAGTTACCCGGTGTGGTCCGGGAAGGTGACCGGGGTGTCCGGCTACCTGGGCGCCTTCGAAGTGGCGTGGACCCAGGACAACCCGATCGACCTCGAAGTCTGCACGCGCTGCAACGCCTGCGTGCGTGCCTGCCCGGAAGAGGCGATCAGTTTCACCTACCAGGTCGACATGGGCCGATGCACGGGCCATCGCGCCTGCGTCAAGGCATGCGGCGCGATCGGCGCCATTGACTTCAACCGCGCAGATACGAAACGCAGCGAGAAGTTCGACCTCGTGCTCGACCTTTCGCGCGAGCCGGTCCTCAGGACGCCGGACCTGCCGCAGGGCTATCTGGCGCCGGGCGACGATCCCCTCGAGCAGGCGCTGGCCGCGCAGCAGCTGCCGCAGCTGGTGAACGAGTTCGAGAAGCCGAAGTTCTTCGTTTACAAGGAGCGCATCTGCGCCCACGGCCGCTCTGGCAAGACCGGCTGCACCAAGTGCATCGACGTGTGCTCGACCGGCGCCATCACGAGCGACGGTGATCGGGTGAAGGTCGACCCCCATTTGTGCGCGGGGTGTGGCGGCTGTTCCACGGTCTGCCCCTCGGGTGCGATGACCTATGCGTACCCGCGCGTCCCCGACACAGGCGCGCGCCTCAAGGCCGTGCTGACCACCTACCGCGAGGCGGGCGGCAAGGAGGCGTGCATCGTCTTCCACAACGCCGGGGACGGCCGCGCGCTGGTGCAGTCCCTCGGGCGACGGGGCAAGGGGCTGCCGGCGCGGATGGTCCCGATGGAAGTGTTCCATGTGGCCTCGGTCGGCATGGACGTGTGGCTCGGCGCGATCGCCTACGGCGCGAGCCAGGTGGTGGTCGTGTCGACCGGCGACGAGCCCGAAGCGTATGGGGAAGCCATCCGCGCGCAGATGGGATTCGCGCAGACCATCCTGGGCGCGCTGGGGTATGCGGGCAAGCACCTCGAATTGATCGTGGCCCACGACGCCAAGGCGCTCGAGGCGGAGCTCTGGGGGCTTGCGCCCGCGGGGGGCGTCGCAAAGGCCGCAACCTTCAACCTTGCGGCCGAGAAGCGCACCACGCTCGATTTCGCGCTCGACCACCTCGCCAGGCACGCGCCCGCGCCCAAAGATGAGATTGCGTTGGGCGCCGGTGCCCCGTTCGGCAGCATCGCAGTCAACAAGGACACCTGCACGCTCTGCAAGGCCTGCATCGGCGCCTGTCCCGAAGCCGCGTTGCTCGATTCGCCGGAAGCGCCGATGCTGCGCTTCATCGAGCGCAACTGCGTGCAGTGCGGCCTGTGCGCGAACACCTGCCCCGAGGATGCGATCACGCTGGCGCCGAGGCTCCTCCTGACCGCGCAGGCCAGGGAGGCTGTGATTCTCAACGAAGCGACGCCGTTCAACTGCGTGCGCTGCGCCAAGCCTTTCGGGACCAAACAGATGATCGACGCGATGATGGGACGCCTGACTGCGCACTCGATGTTCGCCGGAGGTGGCGCGATTCGCAGGCTGCAGATGTGCGCCGACTGCCGCGTGGTCGACATGATGGAATCCAAGGACGAGCCGTCCATCCTCAACGTGCCGAAGAACCGATGACTACCGCCGAGCCGATCCGGTTCATCCCGCCCGAGGCGCCCGAAGACCGGGCGCGCGCCGACCTCTATGCGCTGATCGCGCGGCTTTTTTATGCGCCGCCCGAAACCGGACTGCTGCAGGCGCTGGCCGAAGCGGACGAAATCGTGGGCGAGGACGACTCGCTCGCGTTGGCCGAAGCGTGGGGCGCGCTTCAGGCCGCGTGCGCCGCGACCGACGAGGAGGCGGCGCAGGACGAATACGACACGTTGCTGATCGGCGTGGGCAAGGCGGTCGTGCCGCCGTACGTCAGCGCCTATGTCGAGCGAAGCGGCGAGCAGGGCGGTCCCGACGGCCTGCTGGTGGGGTTGCGCGCCTACCTGGCGGCGCGGGGCCTTGGCCGGCAGGCCTCGGTGAGCGAGCCCGAAGACCATGTCGCGGCGCTGTGCGAGCTCATGCGCCACCTGATCTCGGTGCAGCAGGCCGGACTCGACGAACAGCGCGAATGTTTCCACCGCTTCATCTACCCGGGAGCGGTGCGGATGTGCGAGGCGCTGCTCGCGGCGGAGGGCGCGAACTTCTACAAGGCGGTCGCGCGTTTTGCCAGGACCTTCTTCGAGCTGGAGCACACTGCATTCGAGATGCAGTGAGCTTGGTGCGGTGCAGCAGACTCTCGGGCTCATGGAGTTGTCCACCGACATGTCCAACCTGGTTCCAGTTGGCCTGATGTCAGCAGGGTTTTCATGCTGCTTTAGCGTGCATGAAGCCTGACAAGTTTCTTGCTTCGTAGTGCAGATGCACTAGAATCACCCGGGCAAGCAGCGCATGCGATGAGAAAACGAAGCTAGGAGACTAAAATGGTTGATGCCAAAAAGAGCAAATTAGACAGGCGCAATTTCCTGCTCGCCGCAGGCGCAGGCGGGATCGTCACGGTTGCCGCCGTCGTCGCAAAGACCCAGTCCCAGGCGCAGCCTGGGACTACGGGTACCGGCAAGCGCTCGACCAAGGGCTACACGTCCTCCGAGCACATCAATAACTACTACCGCACCACCAAGGTCTGAGGGGTCACGCCATGCTGCTCACCAGGAAATCCTCTGGAGGCGCTGCCGCGTCCTCCCATTCGCGCCTCACTCGCAGTCTCTCGGGCGTGCTCGGCAAGACGATCGACCGCCGCACGTTCCTCAAGCGCTCCGGCGTATCGGTCGGCGCGGGCGCCGTCGCTACGCAACTGCCGTTCAACATGCTTGGCATGGCCGTGGCCGCGGACAAGGCGGCCGGCAAGGTCGAGGTCAAGCGCACCGTCTGCACGCACTGCTCCGTCGGGTGCTCGCTCGATGCGGTCGTGGAAAACGGCGTCTGGGTGCGGCACGAGCCGGTGTTCGATTCGCCCATCAACCTGGGCGCGCACTGCGCCAAGGGCGCGTCGATCCGCGAGCACGGCATCACCGCCGATTCGCACCGCC
>JANNWA010000554.1:0-4317 GCA_031408275.1 Pseudomonadota bacterium | reverse complement strand
GACCACCGCATCGGCAAGGCCGCGGTCCTTGAGTTCCCGCATGCAATCCGGCATAGCCCCCTGGCCTGGAACGACGACCCTGCCTGCCGCACGCAGATCCTCCGGCCTGGCCGTCACCCGGACTTCGGCGCCTGGCGCAACATACTCCAGCGCCTTGGATACCGAGCGCAAGTTCCCCATGCCGTAGTCGACTACCGCGATATCCATCAGGCGGTGGCCCTAAAGCGTTCCCTTGGTGGACGGCACGACGCCTGCGGTCCGCGGGTCCGGTTCGACAGCCATGCGCAAAGCGCGCCCGAATGCCTTGAAGATGGTCTCGCACTGGTGATGCGCGTTGTCGCCGTGCAAATTGTCGATATGCACGGTCACCATTGCGTGATTCACGAAGCCCTGGAAGAACTCGTGCATCAGGTCAGCGTCGAATTCACCGATCAGCGCGCGCGTGAACCGGACGCGATACTCGAGCCCCGGCCGCCCGGAAAGATCGATCACGACCCGGGACAGCGCCTCGTCCAGGGGGACATAGGCATGTCCATACCGCGTCACGCCGGCTTTGTCGCCGATGGCCTTGGCGAATGCCTGGCCAAGGGCAATGCCGATGTCCTCCACCGTGTGATGGGCATCGATGTGCAGGTCACCTTTGGCTTCGATTTCGAGATCGAGCAGCCCATGTCGCGCAATCTGCTCAAGCATATGCTCCAGAAACGGCAGGCCGGTCGCGAGGCGGATTGCCCCCGTCCCGTCCAGGTCCAGCCGGACGCTGATCTGCGTCTCCTTGGTATTGCGTACCACTTCGGATTTACGCATGGCCGTCCTCAAAGAGCTTCCCGCATGGCGGAAAGCAGGATTCGATTTTCGTCCGGCGTGCCAACAGTGATTCGAAGGCAGTTTTCCAGCGCAGGATGGGCGCCGTGGAAATTCCTGACCAGCACCCCTTGGGATTTCAGAGCCTCGAAGCACCGCATCGCATCCGGAACGCGGGTCAGGAAAAAGTTGGCTTCCGACGGATACACGGTCACCCCCGGCAGCGCGACCAGGCCTTCGCGCAGGACGCCGCGTTCTTCGCGGATAACCTGCGCCTGGCCCTCCAGCACCTCGAGCTTTCCGAGGACATAGGAAGCCGCAGCCTGGGTCAACACATTGACGTTGTAGGCCTGCCGCACCTTGTTGAACTCCCTTACCCACTCCGGGCGGCCGGCAAGATATCCGAGGCGTATTCCGGCGAGGCCAAGCTTGGAGACCGTGCGCATTACAACCAGGTTTGGAAATTCCGCAAGCCGTGGCATGAACGTCTTTTGCGCAAACACGTGGTAAGCCTCGTCCAGAACGACCAGGCCGTCCGTCGCGCGTATGATTTCGGCGATGTCATCGGCGTCGAAAAGCGCCCCGGTGGGGTTGTTGGGATACGCCATGAAAACAAGCGCGGGGTTGTGCTCCCGCACGGCGGCGACGAACGCGGCCTGGTCCAGGGAGAAATCCGCGCGCGTCGGCACGCCCACCGGCTTCATGCCTGCCAGCACGGCATTCATTTTGTACATGACGAACGTGGGGTCCGGATACATCACCACCGCGCCCGGCCGCGCAAGCGCAAGGGTGACAATCTGGATCAGGTCGTCCGATCCGTTTCCGAGAAGCACCTCCATGCCTGCCGGTACCTGCATGCGTGCGGCCAGCAGCTCGCGCAATCTCCTGCCGGTAGGCTCCGGGTAGCGGTTTATTTCCGCCTCGGCAAGCACCGCTGCAAGCTCCGCTCTCATCTCCGCCGGAAGCCGGTACGGATTCTCCATGGCGTCGAGCTTCACCATGCCTTCGGATTCCGCTACGTTATAGGCCTTCAACGCAAGGATTTCAGGACGCACGAGTTGATCTGGATTCATCGGCATGTCGCTTCCCCGATCCGGAACTCCGCGGACAGCGCATGCGCCTGCAGGCCTTCGCCGATTGCCAGCGTCGCGGCAATGCGCCCGAGCGAAGCGGCGCCTTTTTTCGAGACGCCGATCAGGCTCGTGCGCTTCTGGAAATCGTAGACCCCAAGCGGCGAAGAAAACCTCGCCGTGCCCGAAGTCGGGAGCACATGGTTGGGCCCGGCACAGTAGTCGCCAAGAGCTTCGGATGTGTAGCGGCCCAGGAAGATTGCACCTGCGTGGCGAAGCTTTGGCATCAGGGCGTCCGGGTTCTCCACCGACAGCTCCAGATGTTCTGGCGCTATGCGATTGGCTATCTCACACGCCTCCTCGAGGCTTCGCGTTCGCACAAGCGCTCCGTGGGAGGCAAGGGCCGCTTCGATCACGGCGCGCCGGTCCATCTTCGGCAAGAGCCGCTCGATGCTGGCCTCGACCGAATCCAGGAACGCCGCATCCGGGGACAACAGGATGGCACGGGCATTCTCGTCATGTTCCGCCTGCGAAAAAAGGTCCATTGCGATCCAGTCTGCCGGCGTGCCTCCATCGCATATCACCAGTATCTCGGACGGACCGGCAATCATGTCAATCCCGACCGCGCCAAACACTTGCCGCTTGGCCGTTGCCACATACGCATTTCCCGGTCCGACAATCTTGTCCACCCTCCGAATACTTTGGGTACCGTAGGCGAGCGCGCCGACTGCCTGGGCGCCGCCGATCGCGATCACACGATCCACTCCTGCCAGGGCGGCGGCAGCCAGTACGAGTGGATTGCGCGTGCCCCCTGGCGTCGGGCTGACCATGACCAGTTCCTGCACTCCTGCCACTTTAGCGGGAATGGCATTCATGAGCACAGAGGACGGATAAGCGGCCTTCCCTCCCGGGACATACAGCCCCACGCGTTCCAGCGGGGTGACGCGCTGGCCAAGCCTCGTGCCGTCCGGCTCAACGTACTCCCAGGATTCGGCGAGTTGCTTTCCATGAAACCGCCGGACTCGCTCGGCTGCATCTTGCAACGCGCGCATCTGTTCCCGGGGTATGGACGCAAGCGCCCGATCGAGTTCCTCGCGACCGATCTCGAGATCGGCCAGGGACTCCGCTTCGACGCGGTCGAACCGATTCGTGTACTCCAGCAAAGCTTCGTCGCCCCGTGAGCGAACGTCCGCGATGATCGAGCGCACCGTCGCTTCGACCGTGTCGTCCTGCGACGCTTCGTGGCCGGCAAGAACCGCAAGCCGCTTGGCGAAATCCGCGTCTTGCGTATCGAGCCTGTTGATCCGGTCCGGGTTCACTGCGCGCCCCTTGCTGCGCTTGCAAAGGCGTCGATCAGGGGCTGCAGCACTGCCCGTCGCGTCTTCAATGCCGCTTGGTTGACGATCAGGCGGGCCGAGACCGGCATGACTTCCTCGACCGCAACCAGATCGTTGGCTTTGAGAGTATTGCCGGAACTCACCAGATCAACGATGGCGTCGGCCAAGCCGGTAATCGGCGCAAGTTCCATCGAGCCATACAGACGGATGAGGTCGACGTGCACCCCTTTCTGCGCGAAATGCTCCCGGGCTGTTCGCACGTATTTCGTGGCGACGCGCAGCCGCGCCCCCCGCCGAACCGCGTCTTCGTAGTCGAAGCCTTTGCGCACTGCGACGATCATGCGGCAGGCGGCGATTCCGAGATCCAGCGGCTGGTACAGCCCTGCTCCGCCATGCTCATGGAGTACGTCGTGGCCGGCTACGCCGAGATCCGCTGCGCCGTGCTGCACATACGTCGGCGTGTCAGATGCCCGCACGATGATCAGCCGGACATCGGGCCGATTTGTGGCAATAACCAGCTTGCGCGAGGCTTCCGGATCCTCCAGGGCACGCAGGTCGGCGCGTGCAAGCAGGCGCGCCGTCTCTTCGAAGATACGTCCCTTGGAAAGCGCAATGGATATCGATTCCTTCATGTCCCGGTCAACTCGAAAAATCCCGCACAGGCTTGATTCTTCGCGCATTTGGCGAAGCTAAGAGGGGCGTAATTCTACCCCAGGCAGCGACCCGCAAGGTTGCGTGGCCGGTGCCACAGGCCGCTCTGCGTTAGGCCAGCCTCTGCACGTGGGCGCCGAGTCCCGACAGCTTCCGCTCTAGGGACTCGTAGCCCCGATCCAGGTGGTATATGCGATCGATGATGGTTTCACCCTCGGCGACCAGGCCCGCGATGACCAGGCTGGCCGACGCGCGCAAGTCAGTCGCCATCACCGCGGCGCCTTGCAGCTTGTCGACGCCCCGCACCACGGCCGTATTGCCTTGGATGGAAATGTCCGCACCCAGCCTCTGCAATTCGAGGGCATGCATGAACCGGTTTTCGAAGATGTTCTCGGAAATGACGGAAGTCCCGTGAGCTATCGAGTCGAGCGCCATGAATTGCGCCTGCATGTCGG
>JANNWA010000553.1:0-9200 GCA_031408275.1 Pseudomonadota bacterium | reverse complement strand
CGACAAGGTGAAGATCAGCGGCGTCACCACGACCATCATCTATCTCTACGTGGTGCCCGCCAAAGTCGCCGGCGCCTGGAGCGCGAAGGTCCTGCCCGCCGCGTCGAAGCAGCCCGTGACGTTCGAGCTCACCCAGCAGATGCAGAAGATCGGCGGCATGGCGAAGGTGGGCGGGCGCGAGGTCCCGGTCGAGGACGCGAAACTCGTCGGCGACAGGATCTCCTTCCGGCTGCCGGTCGAGCGCGGCCAGCCGCTGGCATTCTCGGGCCAGGTCAGGGCCGGGAAGATCGAAGGCACCGTGGAGGCCGGCGGCGTGCGCTCGCCCTGGAGCGCGACCCTGGCGGGCAAGTAAGCATGAAAACCGCAGGTGGCGCTCCCTCCGGGCGCTAGCCTTTTTCGCGCAGATACTGCGCGTAGGGCACGAGCATCCGGCGCACCGAGGTCAGGCGCGGCACGGCGGCGATCGCAACGGCAATGGCCACCACCTTCTGGAACGAATCGAGGTCATCCCAGATCCAGATGATGAAGCCCGCGCACGCCACGCGCAGCACGAACACGACCGCGAACTTCCAGCGCCAGGCGGCGTACTCGCTCTCCGACATCCGGGCAGCGGTCAACCCGTGCCCCCCTTGGAGCACATCTCCTCAAGGAATCCCGGCGGCAGGTCGTCGCCGTTCTTCTGCGCGGCGCGGGCGAACTCGCAGGCCTTGGAGAAGTCGCGCGCCCGGTAATGCACCAGCGCGATGTTGGAGCGAGCGTTGTGCGCCCGCGGCGACAATTCGAGCGCCTTGTTCAGATGCGCGAGGCTTTCGTCGGGGCGTTCCTCGATCCACAGCAATCGGCCGTAGTCGACATACGCGTTGACGTTGACCCCTGGCTTCGACAAGGCGATGCGGAAGAATTTCTCGGCCGCGGCCGGCGCCTTGTCGCGCACCAGCGTGATGACTGCAAAGCCGTGATAGGCGTCACCGTTCTCGGGGTCGAGCAGCCAGGCCTGGTTGAATTTGCGGATGGCCTGCGCATACTCGGCCTTGCCGTAATGCCCCCATGCGGCGCGCAGCACGTCCTTCGCCACGGACTGCCTGGTCTTGCCCGCCTTCTCGAGCGAGGCGATGAAGGCGGCGTCGCCCGGCTTGAGGTTGCCGGCCCGCGCGGCATCGCCGTACATCGGGATCTCGCTGGCGGGCGGGGCGGCGTGCGGCTGCGGTACGAACATGTACAGCATCAGGACGCCGGAGAAATTGCGCAAGTGCTTCATGAGCATTGAATGTCCACGGTTCCAAGTCTGTCGTGCGCGATATCCCGCATTGTAAAGGCAGCGCGCGCCCCGCTGTATAATCCGCCCCTCCCAGCGCCAGACCAAGACAAGCACCATGGAAGCCGAACGCATCAATCAGCTCGCCTCCCTGCTCACCGACCTCGAAGCACGGTCGGCCGAGTTGCGGAGGTATCTTTGACTTCGATGCGAAGCAGCAACGGCTCGAGGAAGTCGCCCGGCAATTAGAGGACCCGGCGGTCTGGAACGACCAGAAACGCGCGCAGGACCTCGGCCGTGAGAAGAAATCCCTCGACGCCATCGTCGACAGCCTCAACGCGATCGCGAGCGGCCTGGCCGATTCGCGGGAGCTGTTCGGGCTCTCGCGCGAGGAAAGCGACGACGACACGCTGAAGAGCGTCGAGACTGACGTCAAGGCGATCGAAAAGCAGGTCGCGCGGCTCGAATTCCAGCGCATGTTCAGCAATCCCCTCGACCCGGCCAACTGCTTCGTCGACATCCAGGCCGGTTCGGGCGGAACGGAGGCGCAGGACTGGGCCGCCATGCTCGAGCGCATGTACCTGCGCTTCTGCGAAAAACGCGGCTTCGGCATCGAGATCCTCGAGCAGTCCGACGGCGAGGTGGCCGGCATCAAGGGCGCCACGCTGAAGGTCACGGGTGACTACGCTTACGGTACGCTGCGCACCGAGACCGGCATCCACCGGCTGGTGAGGAAATCCCCGTTCGACTCGAACGCACGCCGCCACACATCCTTCGCCAGCATCTTCATCTATCCCGAGGTCGACGACTCGATCGAGGTGGAGATCAACCCGGCAGACCTGCGCATCGACACCTACCGCGCCTCGGGCGCGGGCGGCCAGCACATCAACAAGACCGACTCCGCGGTGCGCATCACCCACCTGCCGACCAACATCGTGGTGCAGTGCCAGAACGACCGCTCGCAGCACCGGAACCGCGCCGAGGCCATGGCGATGCTGAAATCGCGGCTCTACGAGCTGGAGCTGAGGAAACGCCAGGTCGAGCAGGACAAGCTGGAGGACTCCAAGACCGACATTGGATGGGGCCACCAGATCCGCTCGTACGTGCTCGACCAGTCGCGCATCAAGGACCTGCGCACCGGCGTGGAAATCGGCAACACCCAGGGCGTGCTCGACGGCGACCTGGACGACTTCATCACCGCAAGCCTGAAGCAAGGGGTTTGACCATGAGTGACCAGAAACAAGCACATCCGCAGGCCGAGCCACAGGACGAGAACAAGATCATCGCGGAGAGGCGCGAGAAACTCGCGAAGCTGCGCGAGGTCGGCGGCGTATTCCCCAACGACTTCCGCCGCGCACACGCGATGGACGCGCTGGCCGCGGAGTTCGGCGCGCTGGACAAGCCCGCGTTGGAGGAGAAAAAGCCCGCCGCGACGGTGGCCGGCCGCATGGTGCTCAAGCGCGTGATGGGCAAGGCGAGCTTCGCCACGCTGCAGGACGGCTCCGGCCGGATCCAGATCTACGTCACCAACGACCTCACCGGCGAGGCGGTGCACGAGGCCTTCAAGCACTGGGACCTGGGCGACATCGTCGGCGTCTCGGGGACCCTATTCAAGACCAACAAGGGCGAACTAACGGTGCAGGCCTCCCAATTGCGCCTGCTCACCAAGGCGCTGCGCCCGCTGCCCGAAAAATTCCATGGGCTTTCCGACCAGGAAGTGCGCTACCGCCAGCGTTACGTGGACCTCATCGTCAACGAAGGCTCGCGCAAGGTGTTCGCCGACCGCTCGCGCATCGTGCAGTCGATCCGCGAGTCGATGGTGGCGGAGGGGTTCCTCGAAGTCGAGACACCGATGATGCACTCGATCCCCGGCGGCGCAGCGGCGCGGCCCTTCAAGACCCACCACAACGCCCTGGACATGGAATTGTTCCTGCGTATCGCGCCCGAGCTTTACCTCAAGCGGCTCGTGGTCGGCGGCATGGAGCGGGTCTTCGAGATCAACCGCAACTTCAGGAACGAGGGCATGTCCACGCGGCACAACCCCGAGTTCACCATGATGGAGATGTACTGCGCCTACGAGACGGTGGAGTACATGATGGCGCTGACCGAGAAGATCGTGCGCAACGCTGCGCGCACGGCACTTGGCACCGAGCAGGTGATCTACCAGGGCAAAGCGCTGGACTTCGGCAAACCGTTTGCGCGCCTGCCGATCCCGGAAGCGATCCGCAAGTACGATTCCGCCAGCGCCACGGCGGACCTGCGCGACCGTGCATTCCTCGAGTCGCGCATCAAAAAACTCGGCGGCGCGGTGGAAGGCCATCACGGCTGGGGCTCGCTGCAGCTGATGCTGTTCGAGGCCGTAGCCGAGAAGCACCTCATCGACCCGACCTTCGTCACCGAGTACCCCGCCGAAGTATCGCCGCTCGCGCGCCGCGCCGACCGCGACCCGGAACTGGTGGACCGCTTCGAGCTCTTCATCGACGCCAAGGACATGGCCAACGGCTTCTCGGAGCTGAACGACCCTGAAGACCAGGCGGCCCGCTTCCTGGAGCAAGCGGAGAAAAAGGACGCCGGCGACCAGGAGGCGATGTTTTTTGATGCCGACTACATCCGCGCGCTGGAGTACGGCCTGCCGCCCACCGCGGGCGCCGGCATAGGTGTCGACCGGCTGGTGATGATCCTCACCGACAGCCCGTCGATCCGCGATGTGATCCTCTTTCCGCAGATGCGGCCTGAAGTTCTGTAAAACGGCGCTGTAACAACTGGTAACAAACGCTCACGGCTGCACAACAACCGGGGCGATACCGTGAGCGTTATCCAAGCAGTCGACAGGAGAACGCCATGGAAACCCAAACCGCACCTCGCCCCGGCCTGCACCCGCTGCTCGCCACCGCCGCAGTCGCCGTGACCATTGCATCGGCGGTGGGCATTGCCGCAATGACCGGCGTTTTCCCCAGGAGTACCGCGCAACACGCGGAACCCGCGCTCGTCGCGCAGGCACCTGTACCTGTAGTCGCGCCCGCAGTTGCGCCAATCGCAGTCGTAACCCAGCCGGTGGTCCCCACGCCCGCGCCAGTTGCCCCGGCCCCGGTCGCCAAGCCGGTGGCCAAAGCCGCCCCCAAGCCGAAGCCAGTCGTACAGCAATCCACGACGTACGTGCCCCCCGCCCCGTTGCCCGAACCAGTACAGGTCGCGCAGGCGCCGTTGCCCGGCACCTACCCGGCGGTGCCGCCCGACTATCGTCCGATGCAGCAACCCGCGCCCGTCGTCGCTCCCAGGGCCGTGTGCCGTGATTGCGGCACCGTCGAGTCAATGCGCGAAGTAGCCGCCAAGGGCGAAGGCACTGGCCTCGGCGCGGTCGCGGGCGGGATCGGTGGCCTGATCCTCGGCAAGCAGGTCGGCAACGGCACGGGCAACAAGATCGCCACCGTGCTCGGCGCGGCTGGTGGCGCATATGCCGGCCACCAGATCGAGAAGAACGCGCGTACCACCAAGTCCTATGAGATCGGCGTACGAATGGACGACGGCTCGTACCGCACCGTAGCGCTCGCGTCTGCACCAACATGGCGCGCCGGCGACCACGTGCGCGTGGTCAATGGCGGGCTGGAGGCCGATCCGCGCTAGGTAGGTCTGAGGAGGGGCGCAGCCCCTCTTCTCGTCCAGCCTTGCTAAACTGGGCGCATGGAACTTTACTGGCTGCAGGATTTCCTCGCGCTTGTCCGGACCGGCAACTTCTCGAAAGCGGCCACGGAACGCCATGTCACGCAGTCCGCGTTCAGCCGCCGGATTCAAGCCCTCGAGGACTGGGTGGGCGCGGCGCTGTTCGATCGCAGCAGCCACCCCGTCGAGCTGACCGCCGCGGGCCAGCAACTTCTGCCGATTGCCGTGGGCAGCGTCGAACCGCTGCTGGACTTCCGTGCCTCGATGCGCGCCAACGCCTCCGACTCGGCACCGACCGTAACCTTCCTGATGCCGACCGCCTGCTCCGCCGGGATCTTTCCCGCGCTGCTCGCGCGGCTCAACCGCGAGATCGGCCCGATCGTGGGTCGCGGCTCGGTCAAGAGGATCGACGAAGTCGCCGAGCGCTATGCCGCGGGCGAAGCCGACCTCGCCCTTTCCTATCGCCATCCATCCCTGCCCAGGCCCCTGGGGTTCGACGAACTCGACGCGATCGAGATCGGCGACGAGCCCATGATCCCGGTGTGCGCGCCCCAGCGTCGCGGGCAGCCGGGCTACATCCTGCCGGTGATCCCGGGGGCACCCCTCATCTACCTGCCGTATGGACGCTCGTCGTTCATCGGCCGCGCCGTCGACAACGAAGTCGCCGCGCGCGTGACCGAAGTGCGGCCGCAGAAGATGTTCGAGGACCCGCTGATCTTCGTGCTGAAGGAGCTCGCCCTGCAGGGCATGGGGGTGGCGTGGCTGCCGCGCTCCACGATCGAGCGCAACCTCGGGGACGGCAGCCTCGCGCGCGTCGGCGGCATCGACTGGGACATCCAGCTTACCGTCGAGTTGCTGCGCCGGAAAAAACGCCTGTCGGAAGCGGCTGAAGCGGTCTGGTCGCTGCTTGCGACGGGCGCTGCGACTGGGCGGGAGCGGCCACAGCTTCGCTCGGCCACGCCGGCCGCACATCGGCCGGCTCGAGCCCGCGGGTAATGAATACCACCCGGCTGTCCGCGCCGGGGAGCGCAAGGAACTCCGGCGGCGCGACGAGGTGCTGGATCGCATGCACCGCCACCGCGTGCGGGTCCTCTTCCACCGCCACGATGCCTTTCACACGCAACAGCCTCGCGCCGTAGTTGTCGGCCAGCGCCTGCAGCCAGCTCCCGATGGCCGCGAGCGGCTGGGGCGCATCCCACCGCAGCACGAAGGAAGTGATCGCCTCGTCATGCGCAGCGCGCAACGCGTCGGCCGGGACGCTTCTGGTGAAAGCTAAGCTTCCCGCCGCAAACCACTCGGCGTGCGCTTCGCCGCGCGCCGCATGCACGCGCTCCGCATGCGCATTGATCTCTCCAAGCCGCATCTCCAGCGCCCGCAGTGCGGGCTCCGGCATTCCTTCGGACTTGCTGACCACGATGCGGTCGGCCAGCAGCACCTGCCGAAATGCAGTGCCCTCTTCGGCCAACGCCGCGCCGCCCAGCACGGCGTCCACGACAGTCACCAGCGCATCGAGCCTGTAGCGACCGGCCAGCGCGGGCGACTCCGCGAACAATTGCAGGATGGGCCCGGGCTCCGCGAGGCCGCTGGTCTCGACGACAATCCGTTCGAATGCCGGGATTTCCGCGCGCGCAACGCCGCGCTCGAGGCGCAGCAGCGCTTCGGCGAGGTCCGCGCGCACCTGGCAGCACACGCAGCCGCCCGGCAGCAGCACCACGTCCTCGCTCGAAGCCTCGATCAGCGCGTTGTCGATGCCGACTGAACCGAACTCGTTGACGATCACCGCGGCATTTTGGATCGCGCCGCTTCTTAGCGCGGCATTCAGCAGCGTCGTCTTCCCCGCGCCGAGCGCTCCCGTCAACACCAAAACCGGGGACAGACCACGTTTTCCGCCCGGATTCACGGCAGACAAAACGTGGTCTGTCCCTGATTATGCAAGGCGCTTGACGATCAGGTCGAGGGCGGCGCCGACCGCGGCCAGGCGCACGCCGTCGCGGTCGCCGGGGAACACGTGGCGCTCGACGAGCGTGGGCGCGCCGGGGCGCGCCGCAGCGATGTAGCAGGTGCCGACGGGGTTCTTCTCGTTGCCGCCGCCGGGGCCTGCATAGCCCGTGACCGCGACTGCGACGCCCGCGCCCGAGTTCCGCAACGCGCCTTCGGCAAGACCCTGCGTGACTTCCGCGCTCACCGCACCGTGGGTGCGCGAGATTTCTTCGGCCACGCCCAGGCCGGTGGCCTTGGCGGAGTCGTGGTAGAGCACGAAGCCGCGCTCGAATATTTTAGAGGCCCCCGATACCGAGGTCAGGCAACCGGAGACGAGGCCCGCGGTGCAGGTTTCGGCCGTGGCGATGCGCACGTCGGCGGCCTTGGCGGCGTCGAGCGCGCGGGCCGCCTTTTCAAGCAGGTCTTTTGGAAACACGTCGGCTCCCGCGTTTGATTGACTGGTTTGATTGACTACAGCGTATTCGTAAACGCGCGCCCGGCCTGCATGACCAGCTTGAGGCGCGCGCGTTCCTCGAGGATGCGTATGTTCGCCAGCGGATCCCCGTCGACGACCAGCACATCGGCATAGCGGCCGGCCTCGAGCACGCCCACGTCGGTGCGGCCGATGCATTCGGCGGCGCGGCCCGTGGCCGCCACCAGCGCCTCCATCGGCGTCATGCCCAGCCACTCGACCATGAAGCGGAACTCGACGAGGTTCTCGCCCACCAGCAGGCGATGCGACTGGTCGGTGCCGAACGCGACCTTGACGCCCCGCTTCACGGCGTCCTTCCAGAGCGGGATCTGCTTCTGCATGCGGTCGAAGATCTCGTATTCCTTGTCGGACTCGTTGGCCAGCTGCTGCTTGTCCCAGGCGGAATTGGCCTTGCGGTGCTCGAGCGACAGCGGCACCAGCGCCAGGGTCGGGACCCACCAGGTGCCGGTCTCCAGCATGGTGTCCGCGCACTGCTCGTCGATGAACCAGCCATGCTCGAGCGAATGGATGCCCGCGCCCAGCGCCGTGCGGATGCCGTCTACACCCTCGGCGTGCACGGCGACCGTCTTGCGGCGCATCGCAGCCTCGGTCACGGCCACGCGGATTTCCTCCAGGGTGAACTGCGGCTCGTCCCAGGAATCGGTCACCGAAGTGATGCCACCGGTCGCGCAGATCTTGATGAAGTCGGCGCCGGCCATGAGGATGTGCCGCACGAGCCTGCGCACTTCGTCCACGCCGTCGGCCACGGGGCTCGGCAGCCACGCGCGCTTCTGCACGCGCAGCCCGGCCGGCACCCAGGCGTCGCCGTGCCCGCCGGTCTGCGAGACCATCGCGATCGAAATCAGCAGCCGCGGCCCGTCGATGTAGCCCTCGGCGATCGCCTCGCGAAAGCCCGCATCCGCACCGCCCATGTCGCGCGCGGTGGTGACGCCGCAGGCGAGCGTTTCCCTGAGCACCTGGGTCGAGCGCAGCACGTTGTAAGTCGGCGCATTCAGAAGGTGCTGGCGCATGTCGCGCGCGCGATAGGTACCGTGCACGTGGCAATCGATGATCCCAGGCAGCACGGTGCGCCCGGCGGCGTCGAGCACCTGCGCGCCCTTGGGCACCGCGACCGACGCCCCCGGGCCAACCGCCACGATTCGTTCCCCTTCAATGACGAGCGTCGCGTTCCTGATGGGATCGCGGCCGCTGCCGTCGATCAGGGTGCCGCCGACGATAGCCGTAGTCCGCCCAGTTGTTCGAGAATCGGTCTGTGAAGGGTTTGCCACTAGTCCTCCAGGTCCACGAATACGTTCTTCACTTCGGTGTAAAGGGCAAGCGCGTGCATGCCGAGCTCGCGCCCGAGCCCGGACTTCTTGTAGCCCCCGAACGGGGCGAAGTAGCCGTAGCGGCTGGCGCTGCCGTGCGAGTTTACGCTGACCATGCCGGCGCGCAGCGCGCGGGCCACGCGCATGGCGCGGCCGATGTCGCGCGTCCAGACCGAGCCGTTCAGGCCGTAGGGGCTGTCGTTGGCGAGGCGCACCGCTTCGGCCTCGGTGTCGAACGGGATGACCACCACCACGGGACCGAAGATTTCCTCCTGCGCTACCCGCATGGCGTTGCCCGCGCCCGAGAGGATCGTCGGCGCGTAGTAGGCGCCCTCCGGTACTCCTGGCGGCCGCCCGCCGCCGGTGACGAGCGTGCAGCCTTCGGACTTCCCGAGTTCCACATAGCCGTTGACCGAATTCCACTGTGCCATCGACACCAGCGGGCCGATCTCGGTCGCCGGGTCGAGCGGGTTGCCAACGCGCGCGGCCCGTGCGGACGCCGCAA
>JANNWA010000552.1:0-5220 GCA_031408275.1 Pseudomonadota bacterium | reverse complement strand
CCACGTCGCTGCCGCCGCCGAACAGGCTTCCGCCGGTGTCCTTCCTGTTCGAGGTCAGCACGAGGTCCAGAACCGGCGCATGCCCGCCGCGCTGCCGCGAAACCTCCTGCTGCGCCACTTCCACCGTGAGTCGGCGCGCCTCGACGAGCAGGTTCTGCCTGAGTGCGGACTCGACCCAGTGATCCATGCTTTCCGGCGACGGAAGATCCAGCGGAATGACGTCGCTCAGCGGCTTGAGGTTGGCGGGCGTCTTGCCGGTGATTTCGCGCAGCGCCTGGACCTTGTCATCCAGGTCGTTCCTCGCGCCGACCACATCCGAATCCTTTATGGCGTGCCGCGCCCTCGCGTCGTGCAGGTTGGCGATCGCCGCCAGCCCGCTGTTGAAGCGCACCTGCACGAGTTCCAACTCCCGCTTGATCGCGTCCCGCTCGGCCATGGAAAACTCGAGCACGTCGCGCGCGGCCAGGACAGAGAGGTAGGCGGTGGCGACCCGCAGCATCATGTCCTGCTCGGCGGCGCTGAACGTGGCCGCCGCCTGCTTGACCTTCACTTTGGCCTGCTGGTATCCGAGCCAGGCCGACAGCTTGAAGATCGGCTGCGTGAGGGTAAGCGTCTGGTTATTGGTCGGAAACTGGGAAACACCCGAGGCAAATACCGCGTTCGTGCTGCTGATGATGTTCTGCTTCGTGCTCGCCTGGGTGAGATCGAATCCGATCGTTGGCAGCAGGGCCGCCCTGGCCTGCGGCTCGGCGAAGGAAGCGGCTTCAAACTCGAAGCGCGCCGCGTTGTACTTCGGGTCGCTCTTGCGGGCCAGCGCATAGACTTCCGCGAGGTCCTCCCCGAATGCCGGAAAGGCGACGAGCGAGCAGAACCCCATCAGTACTGCCCACCCCGTCAGGCGCATTCGCCCGCTTTCTATCCGCATTCCAAACCCCGCTCTGATTTTTTGACTAGCTTGCGGTTCACTAACTACTTTCCCGAATTCGACCCGTCGTTCCCGCCCCTACCTACCGCTTGCGCTTCGCAGGCGCCGCCGCTGGGGCTTTGTCTTCGGCAGGAGGTGCAGGCTCGGCCGGTGCGGCATCGGCGGGCGCGCCCGCAGCCGTCAGCCGCGCGTCGAGGCGAGAGGCCAATTCCGACACGTTGCCGAGCGACATCAGGTGCGCATAGATCCAGGCGAGCAGCCCGCTCCTCGCCAACTCGACCAGTTGGGCATCGCCGAGGGCCATCAGCCGCCCTTCGTCCACCACGCTGAAACCCTGCAGCACCAGTGCGGGCTGGTCCTTGCGCACGACCTCGAGTACGCGCGGGATCAGCAGGTCCAGTGCCTGAAGGCGCTCCACGAAGAGCCGGGTGCGCTTGATTTCGCCCTGATAGGTGCTGAGGAACTCCAGCGCCTGCTTGAGCAGCGGCGAGTGATCGCCCGAACCCTCGAACAGACGCTCGCCGTCCGCCGCGCCGAAACCCGGATAGGCTTCGTCAATGAAGACGTTGAAGTCATCGGCATCCTGCTTTTCGGCCAGCACGAACGGGTAGCGCCGCACGAAAGCGGGGATGTACTTGCCCAGCCATTTCCCTTCGGCCGAAACGAACAGGTTCTCGTTCTGCCGAACGCCCATCAGGGCGATCGGGAAAAACGCGCCGCCCTCCTGGCCGGTGAAGGCAATCGGATACTCCCGTGCCGTGTCGAAGAACTCGACCGCCGCGAGCGGGATGGAGTTGGTCTGGGTAGAAAAACTGAAATCACCGGCCAGCGAACCCAGCCGGGTTGTGCGGTGAACGTCCACGTTCAGTTGAACGGGCTTTTGATAAAACAGCAAAGTTGCCAAGCGTTACCCCCAAAATCTGCGCTATCACCGACCCTGTCCGGGCCTTTTCGCCATCACCATCCGAACGACACGACTATAACCCAAGCTTTTCTCACACGCGCAAAGATTTTCATCAATCACGTTGATTCCTAAATAATTTTTACCCTCCTTTGCTCTTGAAATTTGTAAAAATATGTGCTGAAAACTGCCTGGCAGTGGCCTCCGTGGACAAATCCCCTGCCGCCCGCGCCGGCAGGATCGGGCCGGCACCCGCCAAGTCCTTAACGTCGGGTGTGCGACTCGAATCGCAGCGCCATGTTTCGACACAGATTCCTGTCGTCGCCCCACTGGTGGTCATGCCTTGGCAAACGGCACGAGGTGATCCGCGTGGTCACCATGCTTCTCCCGGTAAGCGCCATTCAGCCCGAGACAGCTTTTCGCGGCGCATTGTTCACGATAGACGCATTCGTAAAAGCCGTTGCGCATGAACTCGTCCCAGAACGCCGGATCGATGAACAGCTTGGGCTGGTCGTTGTACAGGGCGCCGCGCGCCGCGCCCAGCAGGCACTCCGGAAAATTCTTCACCTCTATTCCCCGTCCCAGCGCCTGCGCCCGGGCGATCGCCTGGAGCAGGTAAGGGCGCGCGTCCAGGTGCGACGCGACCAGGCCCTTCTCGTCGTGCTCGCTCATCGGGAAGTAAAACCAGAACTCCATCTGCGCAAGCCGCCGGAGCGCGCCCAATCGCTCCACGAGGCCCGGCAGGTGGCGAAAACTTTCCGTGGTGACCACCGTGTTGGTGATCGTAGTCGCGGAATCGAATTCGTCGAGGATTTCGAGTCCACGCAAGGTCTTGGCAAACGAACCCGGCACAGTGGTGATCGCATCGTGGACCGAAGCTTCACCGGCGCAGATGCTGATGAAGAACTCGTCGACCCCGGCGTCGATCAGGTCCTCGCAGTAACTTCGGCTGGAGAGCTTCATGCCGTGTGTCTGGATGCGCACATGCGAGAACCCGTGCGCCCTCGCCATGCGCGCCCACTTCGGCAGGTCGCGGTGCAAGGTGATTTCCGAGCCCGTCAGGATCAGTCCGTCCCACTCGCGCTCGCGAGCGTTGTGCTCGAGCAGGCGCTTGAACTGGTCGAAGGTCTGCGGCGCCAGGCGCTCCATGGTGCCCTCGATCATGCAGTGCACGCACTTGAGGTTGCAGCGGAACTCCATGGTCATCGACACGTAGCGCTTGTGGTCGAAGCGCCCCATGTCCGGTCCGCCGGACGCGGGGGCTGGCGCCGGCACACGAGCGCCGGGCCGCACGAAGCGCACTGGCCGTACGGAAGGATCAGAAGACGCCATAGTAGGCACTCTTGACGATTTTCAGGGCGCCGTCCTCGACGCGATAGTCAAATCCGACGTCGTACAGCATATGGTCGAGCCGGCCGCGGTTCTGCTCCACGAATGATACGTGCTCCGGCGGGTAGCGCAGCCGCTTGAGGAAAAACAGCAGCTGGTCGACCGTGATGCGGGAGAAATACACTCCGTCCCGCTGCTGCTTGTTGGACACGACGATGATCTGGCAGTCGCGCAGCTCGGGCCACAGGATCGCGTCGAGGTCGAGGCCCGGCAGGTCGAGGTACGCCGACGAAGTGAGCTTGCCCACGATGTTTTCCATCTCGGTGCGCGCATCGAAGAAGAAATAGAAATTCTTCAGCCGCGTCTCCGCGCGGGTCACCGCATAGCAGATGCCCGACGACACTGTGCCGCCGATGTTGCCGATATACATCTGGATCTCTTCCAGCGCCCCGCCTTCGACCAGCTGCTCGCGTCCGAGGTCGATGGAAAACATGAAATACGGCTGGCGCTCGCTCGTGGGGACCGCGCAGGGCACCCAGGGCCGGATCAGCTCCAGCACCCTCGGGATGGAACGCGTGCGCTGCTGGCGGTCGTAGTCGTAGAAATAGAATTCCCAGCTGATCTCCCCCCCCTCCTGCTTCACGCCCCAGACGCTGCGCGAATAACCGAGGCCGCCGCGGATCGCCCCGACCACATCGACCGCGCGCGCCTCCAATCCCTGCTGCTCGAACGTACGCAGCAGCAGGTTGACCGAGCGCAGCTTGCCCTCGGACGGCGAAGGCGGCTGGTACTCCCACAGGCAGAAGTCGTACTGGGGCTCCTGCCCGGCAGCGTATTCGAGCGCGTTCATCGCGACGCCTTCATTTGCGCGCAGTGACCAGCAGAAAGGGCATGTCCAGGTCCACGGTCTTCACGCGGACGTCGCGAAACCCGGCCTGCGCCAATGCTGCAATATAGTCAGGCGGGGTGCGGTAGGAGCGGAAGAACAGCATCAGCGGGATCTGCCCGTAAGCAAGTCCGCCCTCCCCGACCTCGACCGGGCTGCGCTCATAGATGAGCACGGTGCCACCCGGGGCGAGCGCCGCGTGCGCCCGCGCAAGGAAGGCGTGCATGGGCCCGTCCGGCCAGTCGTGCAGCATCGATTTGAACGTGATGAGGTCGTGGCCGTGCGGCAGCGCTCCGCCGGCTGTGTCGGCCTCTACGAAACCGATGCGCCCCGCCTCGGGCTCGGCCGCAACGTGCCTTGCGCCGATCCCGCACACCACCGGCAGGTCGTAGACCGTCGCGCACAGTCCAGGGTGCCGCCTGCAGGCGCGCAACGCGAATTCCCCGCTGTTGCCGCCCACGTCTAGCATGCGCTTGTACGCCGAGAAATCATGGCTGTCGAGGCAGCCGGCCGCCTCGTACCGCGTCAGCGCCGTGGTAAAGCGCATCCAGCGCGCGGTCCTGGAGACGTTCTCCGGCGTCGGCTCGAAGCAGCGGTCATAGGAAAACAGGTCGAACAGCTTCGCACGTTCGAAGAACCCGTTGGGATCGGCCAGCAGCGTAGTGAACAGGTCGAGGTAGTCCGGCGCCACGGCGGCCGCGAAGTCCAGTTTTGCCTCGAGCAGGTCGCGATAGCGCAACGCTGCACTGAGCGAATCACTGAGCCGCACGGCTTCGCCGGACACTTCGATCGCGCCGTGGGCCCGCAGCAGGCCGGCGAGCAATCGCGTGCCGCGCTCGTCCAGTCGCGCATGCGCGCCGAGTTCGTGCATCGCGCGGGGCTGGCGCTCGAGCAGGCAGTCCACCAGCCCGAGCTCCAGCGCGCTGGCGAGCGCGCGCGCGCCCACCATGTCGCCGAGAAATTCGTCGACGCACAGGTACTCGCGATTGCCTGCCTCTGACGCCCCCATCGTTTCGCTTCCTGCGCACCAGGCCAAGTTGCTAGTATTGAGCCCATGCCCGATTCCATCAAGAACATACTGATCGTCGGCGGCGGCACCTCCGGGTGGATTGCCGCCGCCTACCTGAACCGCTTCCTCGACCCGGCCCGCTGCAGAATCACGCTGGTGGAGTCGGCCAC
>JANNWA010000551.1:0-8795 GCA_031408275.1 Pseudomonadota bacterium | reverse complement strand
TCACCAGCGCGCCCCACTGCGGCTTCATGCGGTCGGCAGGGGTGGACAGCGACAGCGCCGCGATGAGCCCGCCGTCGTCGTCCCTGACCGGCGCCGCCACGCAGCGCACGCCGATTTCGACTTCCTCGTTGTCGGTCGCGTAGCCCTGGCGCTGGATGCGCTCCAGGTCGCGCTCGAGCAGCGCAAGGGTGGCCAGCGAGTTCTTGCTGTGCGGCGCGAGTCCGGTGCGCCTGGCGTACTCGCGCAGCCGCGCGGACCCGTCCTCGAGCAGGAAGAGCTTCCCGGCCGCGGCCACGTGCAGCGGCACGCGCGCGCCGATTACATGCACGATGCGCATCGCCGAGCGGCCGCTGCTGGTGCGCTCCACGTAGACGATCTCGTCGTCCTGGCGCACCGAGAGGTTGACGGTCTCGCCGGTCTGGGCGTGCAGCTCGCGCATGATCGGCAGCGCGAGTTCGCGCACGCTGATGCGCGAGCGTACGAGCGTTCCCAGCTCGAGCAGCCGCATGCCGAGCCGATAGCTGCTCGGCTCCACGCGGTCCACGAGGCGGCTGGCGGACATCGCCGCGAGGATGCGGTGCGCGGTCGAAGGGTGCAGGTTGGTGAGCTGCGCGATCTGCTTGAGTGCCAGCGGCGCCGGATGGTCGGCCAGCACGTCGAGCAGCGTCATCATCCGCTCGATCACCTGGATCGGGTTCTTCTGGTCTGCCTTGGGTGCGGCCATGGTCATGCTGCAGGGCATCAAATTGGGAGGCGGGGCATTGTAGCCCACGCTATCCCACGATGTGAAACGAGCCTGGGGTGCTGGTGCTCCCGCAGCCTGAAGTCAGCCGGGCAGGGTGAAATGGAACGTGGCGCCCGCGCCAGGGACGGACTCGGCCCAGACCCGGCCGCCATGGCGCTCGACGATGCGCTGCGCGATCGCGAGGCCGACGCCGTTGCCTTCGTACTCATCGTCCGAGTGCAGCCGCTGGAAGACGCCGAAAAGCCTGCCTGCGTACTCGGGCTCGAAACCGCAGCCGTTGTCGCGGACCGTGAACTCCGTGCCGCCTTCGACGCGCGCGGCGCCGATTTCGATGCGCGGTTGCGCGACCTTCGCGGAGAACTTGAGCGCGTTGGATATCAGGTTCACCCAGACCTGCCGCAGCAGCGAGGTGTCACCCGAAACTACTGGCAAGGCGTCGACGATTACCGTGGCTTGCGCGGGCGAAGCGGTGGCCAGTTCGTCGGTCACCGCGGCCACCAGCGCGCGCATGTCGACCGGCACCTTGCTGACCGTGGCGCGGCCCGCGCGCGCGAATTTCAGCAGGTCGATGAGCATGACATCCATGCGACCGGCGCCTTTCTCGACGAGTTCGAGGTAGCGCAGGCCTTTGTCGTCCAGGTTGCCGGCGTTCGAGCAGCGCAGGGCGTCGGCAAAGCCCGCGATCGCCTCGATCGGCGTGCGCAGGTCGTGGGAGATCGTCTGGGTGAAGCTTTCCAGTTCGCGGTTGGCCGCCTCGAGTTCCAGGGTGCGCTCCGCCACGCGCTTTTCGAGCGTGACGTTGAGCTCCTTCACCAGCGCCGCGCTGCGCCTGGTTTCGGTGAGGTCGCGCACGATCAGCTGGATGGTGCCGTCGGGCAGCGGCCAGGCGTGCCCCTCGACCGGGACCACGGTGCCGTCCTTGCGCACCAGCTTGCGCTCCGCCAGCACCGAGCCGCGCTCGAAGAGCTTGCCCAGCGCGATCGAATAGGTGGAGGGATCCTGCGGGTCCATGACCGAGAAGATCGAGCGGCCGACGAGTTCGTCGCGGTCGAAACCCGAGGCCCGGCAGGCCGCCGTGTTCGCGTCCAGGATCACCCCTTTGGGCGACAGGATCGCGATGCTGTCGAGCGCCGCGTCGAACAGCGACCGGTACAGGCGCTCCCGTTTTTCGAGCGCTTTTTCCGCGCGGTGCTGCTCGGTGATGTCGCGGGTGACCGACATCAGGTAGGGTTCGTCGCCCACCATGATGCGCTCCGCGTTGAGCACCACGATGCGTTGCTCGCCCGAGCGCGTGGCGATCTTGCCGACCAAGTCGCGAATGCGCCCGGTTTCGGCGAGCACGCGCAGCGACTCCGAGCGCTGCCCGGCGTCCGTCCACAACCCCAGCGACACGGCCGTCTTGCCGAGCACCTCGCCCGCGGAGTAGCCGGTGATCCGGCTGAACGCCGCGTTGACCTCGATGACCATGCCGTCGGCGAGCCGGCTGAGTGATATCCCGTCCGGGGTCGCATGGTAGGCCTTGAAGAACCGCTCCTCGGAAATCGCGAGCGCCTCCTCCTGCGCCTTGCGATAGGAGATATTGGACAGCACGCCGGTCATGCGCACCGCGCGGCCGGCGTGGCCGTACGCGCCCCGGCAGTGGGTTTCGAGCCAGCGGACCGTGCCATCGGGCAGGATGACCCGCTCCTCGCTGCGTGTCTGTGGGCGGCGGCCCTTGAGGCAATCGACGAACGTATCGCGCGCGCTCGCGGCATCCGCCGGGTGAACCCGCGCGAGGTACTCGCGAAAGCGCCCCGGGAAGGCACCTGAGGACATTCCGAGCAGCGGGGAAATATCGCCGTACCACTGCACCGTGTCCAGAGGGATGTCCCACACCCAGATGACCACCCCCACCGTTTCCATGGCGAGTCCGAGGTCCTCGGCTTTCTGGGTGAGGCCGAGGATTTCCTGCCGGGCAGGCAATGCGCTGGGGAGGCCGATATCTTCCATTGCCGCGTACCGATCGCTTCGGGAAAGCAAAACCCGGGTGGGATTGCGTAAGGGGTTACCGTATCCGCGAACTCCGTGCGCAGGGGTTTGCCATGACAATTGCTTGCACTCGTATCGCCCCACTGATCTGCATTGCAGATGGCAAGCTCATCCGTGCCGTTTCATCGCGCGCCGCTTGAATCGCCCCGGCGCGACGGCGTCGGCAAGGCGTGCCTCGATCGGCAGCGGCTCCGACTCGAGCTGGCTGGCGAGCAGTTCGGCCATCAGCGAGCACCACAGGATGCCGCGCGAGGCGTAGGCGAATGCGCCGACAACGCCCGGCATTCCCGGATGCGATCCGGCGAGCGGGAGGCGGTCGGGCGCGACGCAGCGAAACCCTACCCGGCCCTCCAGCGCCGCGGGGTCGAACGCGGCCGCCGCTTCGGGGAGGATCCGGGAAACACGAGCGAGGTTTGCGCCGTGGCTGTCCGCGCGCGGCGCGGGATCCGGATCGTCGAGGTCGTAACTCGCGCCGGCCACCGCGATCCCGCCGACCGACGGCAGGACCATCCCGCCACGCAGGAGCACTGCGCGCAGCGCAGGCAGCCGCGCCGCGGGGAGGTACGACACCTGGCCGCGCACGCTGCGCAGCGCCACATCCGGGAGCGGGGCGAGCCGCATTGCATCGTGCGCATTTGCGAGCACGACCAAGGGCGCTTCGGCGATCGTCCGCCCGGTCGCATCGAGCGCTACCCAACCCGCGGCCGAAGGTACGAGCGCCGCCACTTCACATCCGAAGTGGATGCTCGCCTTCGACTTGGCGAGCAGCGCGGCGGCGAGGCTCGCCGGCTGGATCCAGCCACCCTGTTCGAACCAAACCCCGCCCTGCGTCACCTCGACGCCTGCCGCCTGGGCAGCCTCGGCGCGGGACAGCCAGCGCGCGTATCCCGGCGGATAACCGAGCGCGTCCAGTGCCGCGCGTTGCCGAACCTCCTCGTCGGCAGTGCGCGGCATCTGCAGCACGCCGCACGCGGCCCACGAAACGCCTTCAAGCGCCTTCCAGTGCCGCAACGCATTCAGGAAAGCCGCGCGGCTGAGCTGGGCGATGATGCTGTCGTCGCGCGTGACGAGGGGATGGAACGCGCCCGCATGGTTGCCCGACGCTTCCCGCGCCGGTGCGGCATTGCGCTCGATGAGCACGACCTCCCAGCCGCGGGCGGTCAGCCGCTCGCACACCGCGCTGCCGGCGAGGCCCGCGCCAATGACCAGGGCGCGACGATCAGGCGCCGGGGGCGGGACTGATCCCCGGGCATGGCGACCGCACAGCATGTCGCGCTTGCGGGCGAAGCCGGGCCGCTTTTCCACGGCGAATCCGGCCGCCGCGAGGCCGTCGCGTACCGCTGACGCAGCGGTATAGGTGGCGAGCGTGGCACCTTGCGCGGCAAGTTTTTCGAGGCCCTTCAACACCGCTGGGGCCCACATCTCCGGGTTCCTGGCGGGTGCGAACCCATCCAGGAAGAAAGCGTCGGCGGCGAGGCGCAACTGGGGCAGCGCCGTCGCGACTTCGGCAAAGCACAGCGTAAGCACGACCGCGCCCGCTTCGAATTCGAGGCGGTGCATGCCCGGCACCAGCATGGGCCAGGCGGAGCACAGCTCACTGGAAAGCGCTGCGAACTCCGGATGGCGTGTGTGCAGTTCAGCGAGGTCGACCGCCGAAAACGGGTGCTTTTCGACCGACGCGTAATGGAGTTTCGCCGGCCGCGCGGGGTCGTCGCACCACGCGGCCCACGTGGCGAGGAAATTTAGACCGAGGCCGAAACCGGTCTCGAGGATCGTGAAGCGCGAGCGTCCGCGCCAGCGCCCGGGCAGGCCGTTGCCTCCGAGGAACACGTGCGCCGCCTGCGCCGGGCCGCCTTCGCTCGAGTGGTAGACGTCGCCGAACGCGGCGGAATACGGCGTGCCGTCTGGCGCGAAGGCAAGCGTTGCGGGGACCAGTGGGGAGGCCATCCCCGGCGAGTATAGCCACCGCGGAGTAAAATCCGGCCCTCCAAAGGAGACCCAGATGAACAAGCCCGCCGACCTGAAGATCGCAACCGTCCCGATGTGGATCAACGGCAAGGCCGTCGTTCCCCCAGGGCGCATGGGCGACGTCTACAACCCCGCCACCGGGCAGGTGACCAAGCAGGTGCCGTATGCCGATGCCGCGGCGATCGATTCCGCGGTCAAGGCCGCGACGGCCGCGCTGCCGGCGTGGCGCGACGCGCCGCCGCTGCGCCGCGCGCGCGTGATGCAGAAATTCCTGCAGTTGATGCAGGAGAACCAGGGCGTGCTGGCTGAACTGGTAACCGCCGAGCACGGCAAGACGCTGCCCGATGCCATGGGTTCGGTGCAGCGCGGCATCGAGGTGATCGAGTTCGCCTGCGGCATCCCGCACCTGCTCAAGGGCGAGTACTCCGAGAACGTCGGCTCGGGGGTGGACTGCCACACGCTGCGCCAGCCGGTGGGCGTGTGCGCGGGCATCACGCCGTTCAACTTCCCGGTCATGGTGCCGCTGTGGATGTTCCCGGTGGCGATCGCGTGCGGCAACACCTTCATCCTCAAGCCCTCCGAGAAAGTGCCTTCGGCGTCGGTGAAGATGGCCGAGCTGTTCAAGCAGGCCGGCCTGCCCGACGGCGTGCTGAACGTCGTCCACGGCGACAAGGCCGCAGTGGACGCGATCCTCGCGCACCCGGGCATCAGCGCGGTGTCGTTCGTCGGCTCCACGCCGATCGCCAAGTACATCTACGAAACCTGCGCGCACCACGGCAAGCGCGTGCAGGCGCTGGGCGGGGCCAAGAACCACGCGGTGGTGCTGCCGGACGCGGACATGGAATTCACCGCGGACGCGCTGATCGGCGCGGCCTACGGCTCGGCGGGCGAGCGCTGCATGGCGATCTCGGCCGTGGTGGCCGTGGGCGCGGCGGCGGACCCGATCGTTGCGCTGCTGAAGAAGAAGGCGGAAGCGATCAAGATCGGCCCCGGCACGATGGAGGGCGCCGACATGGGGCCGCTGGTCTCGGCCGTGCATCGCGACAAGGTCAAGGGTTATGTCGACGCCGGCGTGAAGGAAGGCGCGAAGCTCGTCGCCGACGGCCGCGGCCTGGTGGTCAAGGGCCACGAGAACGGCTACTTCCTCGGCACCACCCTGTTCGACGACGTCAAACCGACGATGAGCATCTACAAGGACGAGATCTTCGGGCCGGTGCTGATCGTGCTGCGGGTGAAGACGCTGGAAGATGCGATCGCGCTGGTGAATTCCAATCCGTACGCCAACGGCGTGGCGATCTTCACCGAGTCAGGCGGCGCGGCGCGCCGGTTCGAGAACGAGATCCAGGTCGGGATGGTGGGCGTCAACGTGCCGATCCCCGTGCCGGTCGCGTTCTACTCGTTCGGCGGCTGGAAGAACTCGCTCTTCGGCGACCTGCACGTCCACGGCGCGGAAGGCATCAAGTTCTACACCCGCACGAAAGTGGTGACGACCCGCTGGCCACACCAGGACACCCCCGCCCCGGGCTTCAACATGCCCACCCTCGGATAATCAGGGACAGACCACGTTTTCCGGCGCGTCAACGCGTCGTATGGGGCCTGCGTTGTTGTGGCATGCCTCGCCGCGCCCGCCTGATGCTCCCCGCTGTGCCCGTGCATATCGTCCAGCGCGGGAACAATCGGGGCGCATGCTTCTTCGCTGAAGAGGACTACGCGCTCTATCTCTTCCATCTCGAAAAACTCGCGGCCAATTTTGACTGCGCGGTGCACGCCTGGTGCCTGATGACGAACCACGTCCACCTCTTGCTGACACCGGGCACCGCCGACAGCTGCGGACTCCTGATGAAGCACCTCGGCCAACGTTACGTGCAATACGTCAATCGTGTCCACCACCGCACGGGAACTCTCTGGGAGGGTCGCTTTCGCTCCTGTCTCGCGCAGACGGAGGACTACGTGCTCGCTTGCTATCGATATATTGAACTAAATCCGGTGCGTGCCCGCATGGTCGACCATCCGCGCGACTATCGGTGGTCAAGCTATTGCGCCAATGTTGAAGGCAAGTACTCCGGCTTGCGCATGCCGCAGGCGGAATACCTTCGTCTCGGCAATTGCGACGAGGAGCGCCGATTGGCATATGGAGGACTCCTCGCGGGCCAATTGGGGGTGGAACTCGTGAACGAGATACGCTCCGCGACCAACGGGGGCTTCGCGCTGGGCGGCCAGTCATTCCAGCAGGAGGTTGGTCGCGCTCTTGGGCGGCGTGTGAGCCGCGGTCGTCCGGGTCGGCCGTTTGCATCCAGGGCAGAATAAACGTGGTCTGTCCCTGATTATTTTCGCTTCGCGTTCGCCAGTTCGGGGACGGAAACGCCGGCGGCGATCTGGGCCATGCGGTCGTCCTCGTAGCGCACGAGTTTTTTCACCACCTCTAGCACTTCGGCGGCGCGCGCAAAGGGCACGAAGCACACGCCCACCTCGTCGGCCACCACCAGGTCGCCCGGTTCGACTGCGATGCCGCAGATGCTCACCGGCACGTTGATCGCCATGGTCTCGATGCGCCACTTGCCCGTCACCGGGCTCGCGCCGCGCGACCAGACCGGATAGCCGATGGCGCGCTGGTGGTCCACATCGCGCACCGCGCCGTCGACGATCGCGCCGATCTCCCCCTGCCTCTTGCCGATCGTGGCCGTAAGCCCGCCCAGGTTCGAGATGCCCTCGATCCCCTGGATCACGAGCACGTCGCCGGCCTGCGCGAGGTTGTGCGCCTCGATTTCGCCCAGTCGCGACACCTTGGCCGCGACCGCCTCGGCCACCGGGATGTCGAGCCGCCGGTTGAGCACGGTGAGCGCCTGCCCCGCGATGCGCGCCTTCGGGTCGGTGGGCCCAAGCACCGCCGCCGGCACGCCGCAGGCGATGCCGAGCTCGTCGCAGGCGTCCGACACCAGGCCCGACAGGTCGCCGAGCGCGCGGTACGCTGAAAGCAACGCTTCGGGCAGTCGCGGCAGTTCCAGCATGCCGATGCTGTCGCGGGGGATCTTGCCGGTGAGTTTCCTATCCATTGAAGCGCGCCTCGGGCAGCCCGCGCACCCCGGGCCGCACCGAGAGCACGCTCCCGGCGAGCGGCTGCCTGGCCAGTTCTTCGGGCGTGAGGCGCTGCGTGGCCGTGGTCACGTAGAGCGTGTCGAACCCCGGGTCGCCGAAGCAGCAGCAGGTCGGGTTCGCCACCGGCAGGTCGATCACGCGGTCGAGTTTTCCCGCGGGCGTGTAGCGCACGATCCGCCAGCCGCCGTACTCGGCATTCCACAGGCAGCCTTCGGCATCGACACACGAGCCATCGGGCTTGCCGGGATGGCCCGTGGTGTCGACGAACACGCGCTCGTTCGACACTTCGCCCGAGGCCAGGTCGAAATCCCATGCGCGAATCACCTGCTGGTAGGTGTCAGCGAAATACATCGTGCGGTCATCCGGGCTCCACGCGAGGCTGTTGGGGACGATGATGTCGCCGCGGATGTGTGTGCAGGCAAGGTCCGGCGAAAGCCGGTACAGCGATCCCGTGGGTTCGCGTTTCGCGTCGCTCATGGTGCCGGCCCAGAAGCGCCCCGCGCGGTCGCAGCGGCCGTCGTTGAAGCGGTTTTCGGGCAGGTGGGCCTCGGGTTGCGCCGCCGGTTGTAGTGCGCCGGTGGCCGGGTCGAGGAAGTGGATGCCCGATTGCAGCGCGGCGAGCATGCCGCCTTTCTCGCGGAATGCCACGCTGCCGACGACGCCGGGAAGTTCGAGGCTGCGCACCGCGCCGGTGGACGGGTCGAACCGCCTGAGCGCCGGGCCGCGGCTGTCCACCCACCACAGCGCCTGCTCGCGCTCGCACCACAGCGGGCATTCGCCCAGGCGGTCAGCGCCCTTCACGACAAGGTCGATTTGGTGCGCGACTTGAAACGCCATTGCCCCTTTCCCTCCGGCCGGGCACGATAGCACGCATGAACATAGTCTTCCACGGAACGCTCATCCACCACCTGAAGGACCTGTTCCTTGCCAAGGTGAAGACGCCCTGGACGGTCGAGCG
>JANNWA010000550.1:0-1697 GCA_031408275.1 Pseudomonadota bacterium | reverse complement strand
CTCGTGCAGCGGCTTGAATTCGCTGCCCGGATCCCACCAGCGGTGGGCAAGCTGGCTGAATTTCTCCAGCTCGGCGGGGTCGGCGTTCTGTGTTTCGGTCATGGCGGTTGGACCAAAAAAAAAGCCCTGCGTTCGCAGGGCTTTTTTCCGGTGCTTGAAGCTTACGGCTTACGCGTGCCGATCACTTCGATTTCTACGCGACGGTTCTTGGCGCGGCCTTCCTTGGTCGCGTTGCTGGCGACCGGCTGCTTCTCGCCTTTGCCTTCGGTGTAGACGCGGTTCGGCTCGACGCCTTTGCTCACCAGGTAGGCCTTGACCGCTTCTGCGCGGCGCACGGACAGTTTCTGGTTGTACGCATCGCCGCCGATCGAATCGGTGTGGCCGATTGCGATCACGACTTCGAGGTTGACGCGCTTCACCTTGTCGGCGAGGTCGTCGAGCTTGCTCTTGGCATCCGGCTTGACCACTGACTTGTCGAAGTCGAACAGCGCATCGGCGGCCATCGTCACTTTCTCGGCGACGGGCTTAGGTGCGGGTGCGGGTGCGGGTGCGGGCTTCGGTGCGGGCGCGGGCGCGGGTGCGGCGGGAGGCGCAGCGACGGGCGCGGGCGCGGGCGCGGGCTTCGGCATCAGGTCCGGATCGCACTCTGCGGTCGCCATGGCAGGAGTAAAGTACACCGACTTCCAGCACTGTCCAGAAGCGTTCTTCCAAGTTCCACCGCTGGACGGGTTGGTCCAGTAGCCCTGCGCGGCGGCATTAAACGACACCGCCGACATCGCGATCCCTGTGACGGCCAGAAGCGACAACGCTTTCTTGTTCATTGCATTCCCCTCGTTCGTTATTCCGAAGACTTCTCGAATTCAAGATTCTGTGCTGCCCTTCAAAACATTTTGCCACAACTTGATCCGGGTGTCCAAGCCCTGAATATCCATGCCTTTCAGCGCCCTGCCGGCCATTTTGAGGTTTCCGTCGACCCAGACGTGGGAAACGTGCTCCCGGCCGGCGCTATACACCAAATGGGATACCGGGTCGAAGATGGGCGAAAGCTCCGGGCCGGCCAGGTGCACCGCGGCAAGATCGGCGCGTTTTCCGGGCACGATCGAACCAATCCTCTTGTCCAGCCCCAAGGCGCGGGCCCCCGCAAGGGTGGCCATTTCCAGTGCCTTGTGGGCCGGGATCACCTCGGCGTCCCGGGCGACGGCCTTGGCGAGCAGGGCGGCCTGGCGCATCTCCTGAAAGCCGTCCAGCCGGTTGTTGCTGGCCGCCCCGTCGGTGCCCAACCCGACGTTAACGCCCGCCCCGACCAGGGCGGCAACCGGGGCGAAACCGCTGGCCAGCTTGAGGTTTGACGAAGGGCAGTGCGCGACCGAGCTGCCGTGGCCCGCCAGCATGGCGATCTCCCCGGCCGTCAGGTGGACCGAATGCACCGCGATCAGGTTCGGGCCGACGATTCCCAGCTTGCGCAGCCGCTCCAGGGGCCGCACCCCGTGCTCCGCCACTGAACGCGCGATTTCATCCTCAGTCTCGTGGATGTGGCAATGAATGGGGCAGTCGAGTTCCGCTGCCATGGTGGCGATCTTGCCGAACGTACGGTCCGAGACGGTGTAGGGCGCGTGGGGAGCGAGGCAAAACGAGAACAGGGGCTGGTCGCGGTAGCGGTCCCGCAGCGCGAGCCCCTTGGCGAGGTAGTCGTCGGG
>JANNWA010000549.1:0-2262 GCA_031408275.1 Pseudomonadota bacterium | reverse complement strand
GCGCGACGCTGTCCATGCCGGCCCGCGGGTGCACGGCGAGCACGCCGTAGTTGGTGGCGATGATGGAGACGGGCACGAACCCGTCGGGATCGAAGCCAAGGCCCTTGTACAGCGACTGGTTGATGACCACCGGCCCGGGCGAGGAAACGAGCACGGTGTAGCCGTCGGGCGCAGACTGCGCGACGAACCCGGCGCCGAGGTTGCCGCCGGCGCCCGCGCGGTTCTCCACGACCACGGGCTGGCCCCACTTCGCGGCGAGCTTCTCGGCCAATAGGCGCGCCAGCGTGTCGCTCCCGCCGCCGGGCTGGAAAGGCACGACGATGCGCACGGGCCTGGAGGGGTAGTCCTGGGCGCGGAGGGCGAAAGGCAGCGCCAGGGCAAGGGCGAGGAGGGCACGGAGGAGGGACAGGGGCATGGGGTGAATTTGCCAAATTTGGTGGAAAACTGTCTTTTTAGCCGCTCCTGTCAATGAGTTTAAAGAAAAATGTTCGACTTTTACGTCGCAGGAAAACGGATGAGGCTACAGCAGTCAGCGGAGCTTGGGCGGCCTCGCTTTGTCTTCGGCCAGAGCCTCTTCGGCAAGCTTGGCCAGTGCCCCCTGCGATTGCGCGAACGACTCGGCCCAGCGCTTTTCCGAGGCAAGCTCTTCCATCAGGATTGCTGCCATCGCATCCTGTTCGTCGGGCGGCAGCTTCGCCATTTCGGTAAAGGCCTGTCTTAGCAGTTCGGTCATCTCGAACCCCCATTCGATTGCCGAAACGATACGCCGTTTTCCGGTTTACCCCTGGAGGTCGATTGCGGATCGGCTACCGCTCTGGCCGCCTCACCCCGTCACCACTCCGCTAGCGCCGCCCGGTCGAACTTCACCCGCCACGACGCGTCGCGCTTCTCCTTCGCCGCACCGATCCCCTCTCCCGCCTCGCTGCGCATCGCCGCGGCAAAAGCGGCGGCCGCGTCGTCGAGGAGGACACCCAGCCCCTCCTGCGTCCCAGCCTCGCCGCAGCGCGCCGCGAGGCGCTTGGTCGCGGCCAGCGCCCCGGGCGCGCAGCGGCCGATGCGGTCGAGCACCTGCGTGAGCTGGTCGCGCAGGGCGTCCATGTCGGGGGCGACCATGTCGACCAGCCCCAGCCGCAGGGCCTCGTCGGCCTCGAAGCGCTCGGCCGTGAGCATCAGGCGCCGCGCGGGCTGCGCGCCGATGCGCGCGGCGACAAAAGGCAGGATCTGCGCCGGCACGAGGCCGAGGCTGGTCTCAGTGAACGAAAAGCGCGTGCCGGCGCAGGCGATGGCGATGTCGGCCGCGCACACGAGGCCCGCGCCACCGCCCATCGCGGCGCCGTGCGCCGCCACCACCACCGGCTTCGGGAAGCGCACGAGCCGCTCGAGGAAGGTGCCGAAGGTCCGGTTGCCGCGCGCGATCGGGTCGCTGCCGTCGGCGTCGGGCGGCGCGGAAAGGCGGTCGGCGAAATTGCCCAGGTTGCCGCCGGCGCAGAACACCGGGCCCGCGCCGCGAATGACCAGTGCCCGGATGCCGGCGTCGGCTTCCGCGGTGTCCAGCGCCTGGTAAAGCCCCGCCACCACTTCGGGGCCCAGCGGGTTGCGCTGTTCCGGCTGGTCGAAGGTGACCAGCAGGAAGGCGCCGATGCGCTCGATCCGGATTGCGGGTGCCTGCGCGGTGGAAGTCATTTGGCTCGTCTCCTCGGGGAATTCGGTTTCGCGGGGGCGGCGAAGAAGCCGGCGAAGGCCGCCGCCATTGCGTCGATTTCTTTGCGCAGCATGGGCTCGCCCTTGCGCCAGGACAACTGCTCGGCGCGCGTTTCCATGCTGGCCAGCTCGTAGGTCATGGCGCGGATCAGCAGCTTCCAGCGCATGCCGAAGGTCTCCGCCGACAGGTGCGGCAGCGCCTGGCGCATCAGCCCGGCGGTCACGCGGATGCTGGTGTCGTAGCGGTCGATCAGGTAAGCGGGCAGGTCGACCGCGTTGCTGACGAAGGTGTGCGCCAGCATGCGGCGGAAGTGGCTGCGGCCGCGGCCCTCGAAGATCGGCCGCGCGCTGGGCTCGACCAGGATGCGCAGCAGCGCCACGGGCCGTTCGGCGGGCGCGGGCGGGTGTTCGGCAAAGCGCGCCAGGCGCCCGGCGCGCTCCGCCTCGATCGGCGGCATGCGCAGGTCGCAGATCGCGTGGGCCAGGGCCTCGCGCGAGCCGAAGTGGTAGTGCACGGTCGAAAGGTTGCGTTGCTGCGTTGCGGCAACGATCTGGCGCAGC
>JANNWA010000548.1:0-13964 GCA_031408275.1 Pseudomonadota bacterium | reverse complement strand
GCCGGGCGCGTCCTGCGTGACGAACACCAGGCCGTCGCGCTCTACGGCCGCGACAGGCGTGAGGCCATGAGCCGACTTGTCCAGCCCCGGGAACCCCTGCTCGTGCGGCACCTGGCGCAGGCGCCCGTCGAGCCCGTAGGTCCAGCCGTGGTAACGGCAGGGGAAAGCCTTCTTTACCCCGTGCCCCTGAGCAACCTCCATCCCCCGATGGCGGCAGGCGTTGCGGAAAGCGCGGACCTGCCCGTCGGCGCCGCGCACCACAAGCAGGGGCGTGCCGGCGGTCTCGCGGGCGATGTAGGAGCCTGCTTCAGGAAGGGCAACCGAAGGGCAGAAGGGGACCGGGAAGCGGCGCAGCAGCGCGAGTTCGGCCGAGTAGCGCGCCTCCGAGAGGTAGTTCTCCACCGGCTCGCGCCAGACTTCCTGTCCGAGGTCCGTAGTGCGGTTGCGGATGTGGGCCAGGATCCGCTCGATCACGGCCTGGTCGTCCATCCCGGCGTTCATCAGGGTCGCCATCGCTGCGCCTCATCCTGTTCGATGGAACCAATGATACGGCGATCCGATCCCCCACGCGCCCTTGCGCATCGCGTGGCCGGCGAGTGATGATTCGCCAGCGTCACCCATCGAAAACAGGAGATTCAACCGTGTCCGACATGCCCCTCCCCACGCCCACGCCCGAGACCCGGCATTTCTGGGAGGGCACCCGCGCGGGCGAGCTGCGCCTGCAGCGCTGCACCGCCTGCGAAAAGGCCTACTACCCCCCGCGGCCGTTCTGTCCGGCCTGCGGTTCGCGCAAGGTCGAGGTCTTCCGCTCGAGCGGCCGGGGCTTCCTCTACAGCTATGTGATCCACCAGCGCCCGGCGCCGGGCTTCACGCCGCCATATTCGATCGCGGTGGTAGAACTCGAGGAAGGGCCGCGCATGATGACCAACATCATCGGCGTGCCGCAGACGCCGGAGGCCCTGCAGCTCGACATGAAGGTAAAGGCGGTGTTCGCGAAGCAAAATGACGCGATCTCGCTGGTGCACTTCACGCCGGAGGTCGCATGAAGCCCGGCAGCGTCGTGATCGTCGGCGCGGCCGAGACGACCGAACTCGGCGTGATCCCCCATATGTCGCAGATCCAGCTGCACGCCGACGCCGCGCTGAACGCGCTCGCCGACGCGGGCCTGCGGCCGCAGGACATCGACGGCGTGGCCACGGCCGGGAACACGCCCACCGAAGTGGCGTACTACCTCGGCATCACGCCCAACTGGGTGGACGGCACCGCGGTGGGCGGGTGCTCGTTCATGCTGCATGTCAGGCACGCGGCCGCGGCGATCAGCGCAGGCCTGTGCAAGACCGTGCTGATCACGCACGGCGAGAGCGGCAAATCCCGCGTCGGCGCGCTGCCGCGCACGATCCCGCCTTCGGGCCTGCAAGGCCAGTTCGAGGCGCCGTACGGCATTTTCGGGCCGCCTTCGCAGTTCACCATTCCCGTGCTGCGCTTCCTCAAGGACCGCGGCATGACCCAGGAGCAGCTGGCGATGGTGGCGGTGGTGCAGCGCGAGTGGGCGGCGAAGAACCCGCGCGCGTTGTACAAGGACCCGATCAGCGTGGAAGACGTACTCAACTCGCGCATGATCGCCTACCCGTTCCGGATCCTGCAGTGCTGCGTGGTGACCGATGGCGGCGGCGCGCTGATATTGACCAGTGCCGATCGCGCGAAGGATTTCCCCCAGAAACCCGTTTATATCCTCGGCACGGGCGAGAGCGTCGAGACGCCGATGATCAGCCAGATGGAAGACTTCGGCAGTTCGCGCGCCTTCCGCGTGGCGGGCAAGCGCGCGTTCGAGACCGCGGGCATCCAGCACTCGGATGTCGACCACCTCATGATCTACGACGCCTTTGCGCACCTGCCGCTCTTCGGGCTGGAGGACCTCGGCTTCGTCGGGCGCGGAGAGTCGGGCGATTTCGTCAGCGAGCGCCACACCGCACCCGGCGGCAAACTGCCGATGAACACCAACGGCGGCGGTCTGTCGTACACGCACACCGGAATGTACGGCATGTTCGCGCTGCAGGAGAGCGTGCGGCAGGTGCGCGGCACGGCACCTGCGCAAGTGCCTGGCGTGGAAGTCGGCGTGTGCCACGGGGTAGGCGGGATGTTCGCCGCCAGCGGCACGATCGTGATGTCGAACCGCAGGCCCTGAGGCGCGTTTACTTCTTCGCCGGCGCCGCGCCGAGGTTGAAGAACGTGCGGATGCGCCCGAGCAGTAGGCTCGCGAGCCCTTCGCGTTCCTCGGCCGGCGCGGATCCCGCGATCGAGCGCTGGTTGGCCGCCTGGCGGCGGGCGAGCGCGTGGCTCAGGATTTCGGCCAGTTCCGGGCGCGCCTCGAGGAGTTTGGACATCGCCTCCTTGCCGATCTCGGTCACCACGCAGTCGGTGACCGGGATCACCGTGGCGCCGCGCGGCTCGCCGGTAAGGAGCGAAAGTTCGCCAAAGAATTCGCCCGGCTGGATCGTTCCCACCTGCGTGTCCACGCCCGCGCCGTTGGCCACCCAGGCGCCGAGCAGCCCCTCGTTGAGGATGAAGAGCGACGTCCCCGGGCTGCCCTGCCTGAGGAACGGCTCGCCTGCGTGGCACAGGTGCTGGGTGGCGGCCTCCGCCAGTTCGTAGGTCTCCTCGACGGTCAGTTCGGCGAACAGGGCCGACTGGCGCAGGAGGCGCACGAGGCCGCCCGCCGCATCGTGCTTCGCTTCGCTGCGGCGCAGGCGGACTTCATGCGCCGGCACGGGGATCTCCACGCCCGCATAGTGGAGGTTGCGCAGGATGTTCTGATGGACGAGGAACCTCAGCGCGATCAGCCGGGTGCGGTCCGGCACCATATAGATCAGCACCCAGACCACGCCGCGGCCGTCGTACTCCTCGATCGTCACCACCGGCTTGCCGGGAAGGTTGGCGATCTCGTCGACCTGGTTCACGGCCCCCAGCAGGATCCGCCGGCCCTGGTGCGTGGTCACGTTGTAGGGCAGGGTGATGCGGATCTTGTCGCGGAAATGGCGCTGCGGGCGCGAGTAGTTGGTGAACGGGCGCTCGGCCAGGCGCCCGTTCGGGATCACTATCGTGAGGTCCTCGGGCGTGACGATCGAGGTCGACCGCCAGCCGAACTCCACCACCTTGCCGATCGGCCCGTTCTGCTCGAGTTGCAGCCAGTCGCCGATCGCATAGGGGCTCTCCAATCCGAGCGCGATGCCGGCGAAAAAGTCCGCGATCAGCTTCTGCAGCGCGAACCCGGCCACGCCGATCAGCACGGTCGAGGTCGCGAGCAGCGCGGTCAGCGATTGCTCGTAGACCGCCGCGAGGATCACGGCCAGGGTCGCCAGCCAGACCAGGATCTCGGCCAGAGTCACCAGCATGCCCGGCACCTGCACGCCGGCGCGCGGCAGCACGCCGCGCCAGAGGACCAGGCGGCACACGCGGTTGAAGAGGAACCCGAACGCCACCCAGCACAGCGCCGTGAGCAGCAGCGCGCCTTGTTCGGCCACCCTGGCGGTCGGCACGAATCCGAGTTCGACCGCATTGCGCGGCCAGCCCGAGCGCAGGGCGAGGGCCGCAGCGAACAGCAGGACGGGGGCCGCGAGAGTGGCCAGGGTCGCGTTGAGGGTGGCGCGGAGGGGGGCGGGCGCTGCGGGTGTCTGGGTCATGCCCGGGTCCGTCTAGGCGGGGCCTAATTGAGGTAAATATGTTTACAAGAACAAGAGCTGGAGCCGCTCTCCTGCCAGTTCGTGTGCCGCTACCGGTACATTTCCGGCGAACCGGCTATTTCGCGGCGGGCTTCGCCCCTCCGCCAAGTTCCGCGATGACCTTGTCGGTGATGTCGATGCGGGGGCTGGCGAAGACCGCCTCGCGCATGATCAGGTCGAACTTCTCCCGCTGGGCGACTGCCCGGATCGCCTTGTCCGCCTGCTCGGTGATCTCCAGCATCGACCGGTTGCGCCGCTCCGCGAGGTCTTCGTCGAAGCTGCGTTTCTTGCGCTGGAACTCCTGGTCCATTTCCTGGAGGGTGCGCTCCCGGCGCTTCCGGTCGGCCTCGGCCATGGTGATGCCGCCTTTCTCGAGCTCCGCGTGGATGCGCCGGGCCTGGTCGGCCATCCCGGCCAGTTCGGACTCGCGCTTGGCGAACTCGGCCTTGATGCGCTCCAGCGCGCGCAAGGCCGGGGCTGACTCGTTCAGGATCCGGTCCGGGTTGACGATCCCGATCCTGTGGACGGTCGCGGGTTGCTGCGCGCTGGCCGAGGATGCGGCAACTGCAAGCAAAGCCGCGCACAAGGAAATGGTTATCCGATTCATTTTTTGTCACATCTTGGTTGGAACCATGGGATTGTACGGAATGCGGGCATCCTCTGCAGGTTTGTGATGCGGGCTCGTCCCTTGCGCTCAGCGCCGCAGCGCACAGACCAGGTCCGGCCGGCCGCCTATCTTGAGGATCTACGACCTGAGGTTCCCAATGATTGCAGAAGCTTTTCGATCCATTTCCGGCGCCAGCGGCGAAACCGCCACCCCAGTGGGGCTGCGCAGTGGCGTGCGGCATGAGTCTCTGCGCCGGCCGCCCGACCTGGACCGCGCCGAGATCGTGCGCAGGCTTGCCGAAATGCGCGACTTCGGTCCGTGGAACACGGGCACGCGGTTCGCAAACGTCGAGCGCATGTCGTCCGCAAAAGTCGGGGTCAGCGTGATCGTTGCCCTGGACTGGCTGCACGACCATCACGAGTACGGGCCTGCGACGCAGCAGCTCCGGATCCTGGCGCTGAACCTCAAGAACCTCGCTTAGGGTCCACCAATGACCACCCTGTTCGATCCGCTCCAGTTCGGACACATTTCCGTGTCCAATCGCGTCGCGATGGCGCCCCTTACACGCAATCGCGCCGCTGCGGGGCAGGTCCCCACGCCGCTGATGGCCACCTACTACGCGCAGCGCGCTTCGGCGGGGCTGATCATTGCCGAGGCCACGCAGGTCTCGCCCCAAGGCCAGGGCTATCTCGACACCCCGGGGATCTACAGCCCGGCGCAGGTCGCGGGCTGGCGCGCCGTGACCGACGCAGTCCATGCCAAGGGCGGGCGCATCGTGTTGCAGCTGTGGCACGTGGGGCGCATTTCCCATGTCTCGCTGCAGCCGGGCGGGCAGCAGCCGGTGTCCTCCACCGCGCGGCGCGCCAATACCAAGACGTTCACGGCAAAGGGCTTCGAAGACGTATCCGAGCCGCGCGCGCTGCGGCTCGACGAACTGCCGGGGATCATCGAGGCGTACCGGCAGGGCGCGCGCAATGCAATCGACGCCGGCTTCGACGGCGTAGAGGCGCACGGCGCGAACGGCTACCTGCTGGAGCAGTTCCTGCGCGACAGCATCAATGACAGGACCGATGCCTATGGTGGCCCGAAGGAGAACCGCGCGCGCCTGCTGCTCGAGGTGATGCGCGCCATCGCCGGCGAGATCGGCGCGGGGCGCACCGGGATCCGGCTGTCGCCCGTCACGCCGGCCAACGATGCCGCGCAGGACAGCGACGCGCAGGGCCTCTACAACCACGTGGTCGAGCAGCTCGCGCCACTGAAGCTCGCGTTCATCCACGTGATCGAAGGCGCGACCGGCGGCCCGCGCGATGTCGCGCCGTTCGACTTCGCCCAGCTGCGCAGCCGCTTCAAGGCGGGAAATGCGCAGGGTGCGTGGATCGTCAACAACGGCTATACGCGAGCGATGGCGATGCGCACGGTGGAGGGCGGAGCGGCGGACATGGTCGCTTTCGGCAAGCTCTTCATCAGCAACCCGGACCTTGTGGCAAGGCTGCGCAACGAGTCGCCGCTTGCCGCGCTGAACCAGGCTACGCTCTACGGCGGCGGCGCGGCAGGCTACACGGATTACCCGGCGCTTGCGCAACTGGAAAGCGTTCGATAACGCACAGAGTCGTTGCCGGGGATCGGCCATCCTTCGCCGGATGAACGAATACCCTTTCCCGTGCAGGTTCGCATGGCTGGTGTTGCTGGCCCTCGCAGGCTGCGGCGAGGTGGCGACGCTGCCGGTTACGGCCGGTACCGGACCGCGTCCGACGCTGCCGTCCCCGAACCCGACGCTCATCCCGACGGTCAACATCGCTCCCGCGACGGGCTGGCCGGCCGGGGCCACGCCCGTGGCCGCGCCCGGCCTTGCGGTGAATGCTTTCGCAACCGCGCTTGACCATCCCCGCTGGCTCTATGTGCTGCCCAACGGCGACGTGCTGGTGGCCGAGACCAATGCGCCGCCCAAGCCCGAAGACGGCAAGGGCATCAAGGGCTGGATCATGGGGCTGGTGATGAAGCGCGCGGGGGCCGCGACGCCCAGCGCCAACCGCATCACGCTGCTGCGCGACGCAGACGGCGACGGCGTTGCCGAGACGAGGAGCGTGTTCCTCTCCGGCCTCAGTTCGCCGTTCGGGATGGCGCTCGTAGGCAGCACCTTGTACGTGGCGAACACGGATGCGCTGGTGCGCTTCCCGTATCGCACTGGCGACCTGCGGATCGACGGGCCGGGCGTGAACGTGCTCGACCTGCCCGCCGGGCCGATCAACCACCACTGGACGAAGAACGTGATCGCCAGCCCCGACGGCTCGCGCCTGTACGTGACGACGGGTTCGAACAGCAACGTCGGCGAGAACGGGATCGACAACGAGGCCGGTCGCGCCGCGATCCTCGAGTTCGACCCGGCCAGCGGGCGCTCGCGCGTGTTCGCCTCGGGCCTGCGCAACCCCAACGGGATGGACTGGCAGCCGCAGGACGGCGCCTTGTGGACCACGGTCAACGAACGCGACGAGCTGGGCAGCGACCTGGTGCCCGATTACATGACTTCTGTGAAGGACGGCGCGTTCTACGGCTGGCCGTACAGCTACTACGGGCAGCACGTCGATGCACGCGTGCAGCCGCCGCGGCCCGAACTGGTCGCCACTGCGGTCGCGCCGGACTACGCGCTGGGCACGCATACCGCGTCCCTCGGCCTCGCGTTCTACCGAGGCAGCCTGCTGCCGCAACGCTATGCGGGCGGCGCGTTCATCGGCCAGCACGGCTCGTGGAACCGCAACCCGCGCAGCGGCTACAAGGTCGTATTCGTCGCCTTCCGCGGCGGCCGCCCGGCGGGCGCGATCGAAGACGTGCTGACCGGCTTTGTCGATGCCGAAGGCAATGCGCGCGGCCGCCCGGTCGGCGTGATCGAAGACCGGGCCGGCGCGCTGCTGGTGGCGGACGACGTAGGCAACGTCGTCTGGCGCGTGGCCGCGGCCGCGCGGTGAGCAGGTCCAACCAACACACAGGAGGCACTTCCATGGAACACATCATCGCAGGGCGGTTCGAGACCAAGGCCATTGCGGACGCGGCGGCGTCCGCACTTCGTGAGTACGTGGGCATTGGCGACATCTGCATCTTCCACAACAACCCGCCGGGCCAGCATGACGCGTTCCCGGTCGGCGGGGACGAGGACGACGATCCGGGCGCCGAGGGTGCGGACAGTTCCGCGGCCGGCACGGCGGTGGCGGCCGGGCTGGCTGCCGGCGCAGTCGGTGCACTGGCCGGGCCGGTGGTGGCGATTGCAGCCGCAGCCGTCGGGGCTTACTCGGGGTCGCTCGTGGGCGCGATGTCCGGCCTGGGCGAACACGATGGCGAGCCCGGCATCGCGGGCCGCCGCCACGGCGGCGTGATGCTGTCGGTGCGCATCGCCGCGGCCGGCGGCGAGCAGCGGGTGATCGACACGCTGCGCAGGGAAGGCGCGGTGGACATCGAGCGGGCCGAGGGCGCATGGCTCGACGGGGACTGGACGGACTTCGACCCGGTGGCCGCGCCCAGGCTCGTCAGCCCGGCAGTGGCGTAGCGGCATTGGACACCGACAAGGTCGCGCGCCTGGTGCGCGAACTCCTCGTCGAAATCGGCGAGGATCCGGAGCGCGAGGGCCTCGCCGACACGCCGAAGCGGGTGGCGAAATCGTTCGAGTTCCTGACCTCCGGCTACCGGGCCGACACGGAACGATTGATCAACGGCGCGGTATTCACGCAGGCGACCAGCAGCATGGTCGTCGTGAAGGACATCGAGGTCTACAGCATGTGCGAGCACCACATGCTGCCGTTCTTCGGCCGCTGCCACATAGGCTACATCCCGGGCGGCAAGGTCTTCGGAGTGAGCAAATTGGCGCGGCTGGTGGACATGTACGCCCGCCGCTTGCAGCTGCAGGAGCGCCTCACCGAGCAGATTTCGCAGGTCGTGATGGAGCGGGTCGGCGCGAGCGGCGTGGGCGTGATGATCGAGGCGCGCCACCTGTGCATGATGATGCGCGGCGTGGAGAAGCAGAATTCGACGATGGTGACCTCGTCGGTGCTGGGCGTGTTCCGCGACTCCGCGGTGACGCGCGAGGAGTTCTTTTCGCTGGTGGGGCGGCGCTCCTGATCGGGCCCTGCGTCGCCCGCCCGTTACAACCCGCGCCGGACCCTCTTGGTCAGGCGGCGCAACGATGTGATGTTCCCGCTGGAGGGCGGCTGGCCGCCTTCACCTCGTCCAGGCGCGTGGGCAGCGCGATCCCGAACCCCTGCGCATAGTCCACCTGGGCCTGGGCCAGTGCGGCCAGCGTGAGCGAGTCCTCGACCATCTCCGCGACCGTGCGCACGCCGATGGCTTTCGCCATCTTGCTGATCGCGACTGCCTTGGCGAGCTGGATGGGGTAGGCCGCCACCTGGCGCACGATGCTGCTGTCGATCTTCAGGAAATCGACCTGCAGCAGCTTGAGGATGGCCATCGCCTGGCGGTCGCGGCCGAACCCGCTGATCGCGATCCTGCAGCCGAGCTGGCGTACCTGCCGTGCGAACGCCACGGCGTCGCCCTGGTGCAGGACCAGGTCCGACTCGGCGATCTCGATGCACACGGCGCTCCCGGGCACGCCGGTCCGCCGCAGCTGCAACTCGACGAAGTCGGCAAAGCCCGGGTCGGTGAGCGTAGCCGCCGCGACGTTGATGAAATAGATCTCGCCGGCCCGGACGGTTTCGGCTCCGGTCGGGGTGGCCATCCAGTCGAACACGTGCGCGAACACCCATCGGTCGAGTTGCGGCAGCAGGCCATGTTCCTCCGCGAGCGAAAAGAACGCGCCCGGCGGGACCAGCCCGCTTTCCTCCTCGAGCAGGCGGATGAGCACTTCGTGATGGGCGGGGCCGGCGTCCTCGCCCGCCACGGGCCTGATGCGCTGGCAGAACAGCGTGAATTCGTTGCCGTTGATCGCGGCGAGGATGCGCCGGCTGGCATCCAGCCATGCGCCAGAACCGGCGCCTGCATCGTCCGCAGCCGGCGGCTCAACGGGGAACTGCGCGATGGCCTCCTCGCTGGCCGCGATCCGGGTCATCACGACGTGAAAGCCCGTGTATTCGCCGTCGGCGCCGAACTGCGGCAGATACTGCACCGAGATCTGGTAGTGCGAGCCGTCGGCCGCCGCGTGGGTGCGCTCGTAGCGCACGCTGCGTCCCGCGGCGGCCTCGAACACGTAGGGCTCGATCTGCGCGAACACTGTCCGGCCCAGCACGTCGCGCATGTGCTGCCCGTCGATCCGGTCCTCCTCCAGGCTGAGCCACTGCCTGAAGGCGCGGTTGTGGTACCGGTAGCACGTGTCCCGGTCGACGAAAGCAAGCATCGCCGGGAGCGACTCGTCCGCGTAGCGCAGCCGGGCCCTGGCGCGCGCGAGCTGCCGCTCGAGTTTTTCGCGGCGGGCCGTTTCTGCGCCGAGCTGGTACTCGGCCTGGCCAAGCCGCCCGGCGCCGGTCGCCGCCGCGATCTCGGCCCGCGCGGCCCGCGTGGTCATCGCGAGGATGGAGGCGACCAGCACGCCCCCGAGGAACGCGATCCAGGCCAGGTCGAGCAGGGTGAAATAGATCGCCGCGATCAGCACGCTGCCGGTGGCGACGACCGCCCCGGCCGCGATGAACGGCTTGACCGCTTTCAACAGGGAGAGGGCCATCGGAAATCCAAGGAAAGCGATTCCAGCAGTTTGGCTGCGGCGGCGCCCGGCGACTGTATCCCAGCGCACATAGCGCGGCCAGTCGCGTTCCCCGGTTGATGAAGGAAGTCCTGTGGCGGGACCGCTACCCGCCAGCGGCGGTACTCAGGTACAGGTATCGGGTTTCGCCTTGCAGCGCGCGAGCCGTTGGGTCTGGGCGATGAGGTCGGCTTGCGCTCTGAGCTGCGCCGCTTGCTCTGCGGCGGTTTCATGGGTCGCAAGGAGCGCGCTGCCGGCGTTCAGTGCCCCGGCCAGGCCTGCGCCCTTGCCGTAGCCGACCGAACTGACGCCCCCCGAATCCGATAGAACCAGGGAGAAGGTCTGCTTGCCGAACAGCGCGGGTTTGGGAATGGGCAGGCGGTGGTCGCCTTGAACCGTGACGGGTACGCTGCTCGTCCAGATCGAATTTGTCGCTGATTCGGTCGAGGACAGGACTTCAACCTTGGCCCGTCCCGCGTTGGGAAATTGCAGCCAGATCGAATCATCCTCCCGGGCAGGTCCGGGGCTCGTCACCGGGGCTGTTGGTGATGCTTGCGCCGTCCGCACGATGTAGGCCGGCAACTGCTTCTTGAGCAGGCCATGGAGGTCGCTGCTGCCGGGTTCGACGGTCAGTTGGCCATCACCCCGCGTAGCGCCATTGTCGAGCGCTCCCCCGTAGACCAGCGTTACGCCCTTGTCGTTACCCCAGGCGGCGATGATGTCACATTCCTTCAGCCGAATCCGCGGCCGGCCTCCTTCCAGTATTCCGCGCGCCGTGAAGGCGATGACTTCCAGCGCGAACGCCGCCGCGGACTTGAGGATGGCTTCGCCTTGTCCGGTCGAGTTTGCATTGATGGATTTAAGCCGCCCGTCTTCGGTGAGCGAAATGGCCATGTCGACGTCGGCGAACGTTTTGTCGAACGCTTTGTAGGAGACCGAGTAGGGCCTGGTGCGGTCGGCGACGAAGGTTGTGGTCGCCGATACCGAGCTGACTACGAAAACGGCGGTGTGCTCCTTGTTGCAGTCCATGGACTGCGTGACTGTCAGGGTGGTCCTCGATTTGGGTGCGAAGTAGGTCACCGTTACATCGGGCAGCGAGGCGCAGCCGCTTGCGAGGCACAGGGACAAGGCCGCTAAGGCGGGTTTGGACATGGCTGGCCTCTCAGGTCGGGTATTGCTGGAAATGGCACAGAAGAGACTACGGGTGCCGGAACGCCGAGTCGAACGAATTAATTGGATTGCCATCTCATGCCGAGATGGTAGAGGAGCGCAAGCGCGTTCGGATCCTGTAGTGGTTCAGGGCTTTTCCCGGCTATTTGGTGGCCGTGGGTCCGCCCCGGTACCCCGCCTCGCGCTGGTGGCGGATGGCGGCGATACGCACCAACCCTTCGGCAGGTGAATGCTCGTAAAGCGCCACGTAGCCGGTGTTGCCGTAGGAAATGATGAGTTCCCGCAGGGGCGATCCGCCGACGGGTCGCCCGATTTCCGGGTGCGCGTCCAGCAGCAGCACGGCGCTGCGCACTTTGTCGATATGGTCGAGCGCGCTTGCCGGATCGCGCTCCAGGTTGAATTCGAGGATGCGCTCGAGGTCCGCGAGCGCTTCCCCGGCGAAGAGGATCACGCGGCCTTGACTGCTTTCGGCCGGGCCGGCTTGCCTCCCCGGGCGCGCTCGCGCAGGTAGTCGAATACCTCGGCGGCCGGGATGCCGGTGCCCGCGCGTTTCATCGCGGCCAGCCTGCCGCGGGCTTGCGCATGGAACGCGGAGCGCGCTTCATCAGCCTCCAGCTTTTCGCGGATTGCGTCCAGCATGAACGCATGCGCGGTCGTGTCCTGTGCCTGGGCCAGTTTGGCGACCCGCTTCTTCACGGCTTCGGGGATGCGGAGGGATACGGCCATGTGCGCCTCCTGTAGTACAAATTAGATACAAGGGATGGTAGCCGCGGCGGGGTGGCCGGTCAACGGCGTCCTTTTCACCAACGGCCGCTCTGCTGCATGCCACAATCCGGTGTCATCCCTCGACGCCAAAGACCGCCATGGCCCGCAAACGCCCCAATCCCCATCCCGGCACGCTGCTCGTGCGGGAGCACACCTCCAAGATCCTCAAGGGCAACCCGCTCGGCGACCCGCATGTCAGGAAGGTGGGCGTGTGGCTGCCGCCACAGTACGGGATCAACGGGAAGGAACGCTTTCCCGTGCTGTACGACCTGGTCGGATTCACGGGATCGGGCCTTTCACACACGAGCTGGAAAGCGTTCAACGAAAACCTGCCCGAACGCGCCGCGCGCCTGATCGCCGAAAAGAAGATGGGGCCGCTGATCCTCGTGTTCCCGGACTGCTTCACTGCGCTGGGCGGCAACCAGTACGTGAACTCTTCGGCGATCGGCAACTACGCCGACTACCTGACGCAGGAAATCATCCCGTTCGTCGATCACGAGTTCCTCACGCTCGCGTCCCGAAACCACCGCGGTTGCTTCGGCAAGTCCTCGGGCGGCTACGGCTCGATCGTCCACGCGATGAAATACCCGCAGTACTGGGGCGCGGTGGCGGACCACTCGGGTGACGCGTACTTCGATTTCGTCTACTGGCACGACTGGCCCAACACGCTGAACATGCTCGCGAAGTACCGCGCGGCAAAGCGGAAGGAGGGCGCTTACGACGCGCGCAAGGAGGCGAACCGCAGGGGCCTGGCCCAAGGCCTCGACGATGGGCGCATCAAGCGGTTCCTCGACGCCGTGTGGAACAAGGCCAAGGTGTCGGGCGCCGAGGTCCACTGCCTGATGAACCTGTGCATGGCGGCCACCTACGACCCGGACCCGAAGGCGCCGAACGGGTTTCGCGTGCCATTCAACCTGGAGTCTGGCGAGCTGATTCCAGGCCGCTGGAAAAACTGGCGCGCGAACGACCCGGTCAACATGGTCGCGAAGCACAAGGCCAACCTGAAGAAACTGCGCGCAATCTGGGTCGACTGCGGCTGGCGCGACCAGTACCACATCCAGTACGGTTCGCGCCTGCTCTCGGCGCGGCTGGCCGATGCCGGCATCCGCCACAGGTACGAGGAGTTCGATGACGACCACTCCGACATCGACTACCGCATGGACCGCAGCCTGCCTTTCCTCTACACGGCGCTGAAGCCCTGAAAAAAATGGCCCGGAACGGGGGAGAACCGTTCCGGGCCTACCCTGCGGGTGCCTGTCGGGAAGAGGAGGCAGCCAAGCACCCGCGGCCATCATTGGGTCCGGCGCCGTGCCGGTCTGTGCGCAAACGAACATATGACGCTGTTTCGGGAACCTGCCGGCGTATGTCGGGTAACCAACATACCGAATCCGCAAACGGGCAGACACTCCGCCAGCACGATTACTTCACGTGCATGCGGAGGCGCGTATGTCCGAAAGCAACACGGGTACTGTCCACATCAGCGGCACCAGGCACGGCCTGGCGGAGACGAGCATGGACTCCGGGCGCCAGGAAACGCTGCTCAAGACCGGCGCGCTGCAGGACGCCATTTTCAACAGCGCCAACTTCTCCAGCATCGCCACGGACGAGAAGGGGGTCATCCAGATTTTCAACGTGGGCGCCGAGCGGATGCTCGGCTACACGGCCGCCGAGGTGATGAACAAGATCACCCCGGCCGACATCTCGGACCCGCAGGAAGTGATCGCGCGCGCCGCGGCGCTGAGCCTGGAGCTGGGCACCACGATCACGCCGGGCTTCGAGGCGCTGGTGTTCAAGGCCTCGCGCGGCATCGAGGACATCTACGAGCTGACCTATTTCCGCAAGGATGGCAGCCGGTTCCCGGCGGTGGTTTCGGTCACGGCGCTGCGCGACGCGCAGGAAAACATCATCGGCTACCTGCTGATCGGGACCGACAACACCGCACGAAAACGCGCCGAGGAGGCCCTGCTCAAGGCGGGGGCGCTGCAGAACGCCATCTTCAACAGCGCCAATTTCTCCAGCATCGCCA
>JANNWA010000547.1:0-5726 GCA_031408275.1 Pseudomonadota bacterium | reverse complement strand
GCGGACCATAGTGTTGGGCACGTTGTATCCTCTAGGTCCCTGGTTCGATCCCAGGTCGAGGAGCCACCGCTTTTGGTGGCTTTGGGTAGAGTTTCAAGCACTTAGGAAACAATGAGCCCGACCATCAAGGTTGGGCTTTTTGCTTTCTGGGGGGCGGAATGGGGCCTCCGGGGGCTCGAAATAGCGAAAGTCCGGAGGTCGGTATAGGGGTTCGAATGGGCATATGGGTCCCTCTCCACTACTCTCGCTTTGGCGCTGGTACGGCCGAAAGGGGGCAGGTCACCTGGTCTGTGGTCAGCTCAGGCTGCCTTGATGGCCCAGCGCAGCTTGGCTGAGCTCGAGCGCGGATTGGCGCGGCGTTCTTCGAACGAAGGCCGGATCAGTTCGGGTGCCACGCTGGCATAGATGCCGCTTCGTTCACCCGACTGGAAGGCTTTTTTCACCCGGCGGTCCTCGCCCGAATGGAAGCTCAATATTGCCACCCGCCCGCCAGGCTTGAGGCAGGTCGGCAGCGAGGCCAGCATCGCGTCGAGCACGCCGAATTCGTCGTTGACCTCGATGCGCAGCGCCTGGAACACCCGCTGCAGCGTCTTCTTGGTCTCGGCCAGGCGCTCGGCTTCGGGCATATTGCGCTTCCACTGCTCGGCCAGCGTGGCCCTTATCAGTTTGGCCAATTGGGTCGTCGTCTCGATATATTGGCCTTGCAGCGCGGCGGCCAAAGGCAAGGCATAGGGCTCGTCGGCGTTGTCGACCAGCAGTTCACGCAGGCGCTGCCTGGTGACCGATTGCAGCAGCTCCGAAGCCGACTGGCCGCTGCTCGGATCAAGCCTCAAATCGAGCGGGCCATCGGTCTTGAAACTGAAGCCTCGCGCCGGGTTGTCGATCTGCATCGAAGACACGCCCAGATCGGCCAGCAAGAAATCAAAACCGCCGCCTGCTTCGGGCAGCAGCTCGGGCAATTGCGAAAAATTGATCCTTTTCAGCACCAGCACCGAAGCATCGAAGCCCTTCGCCCGCAAGCGCGCTTCGGTGCGCGGAAACTCGATCGGGTCGACATCGATGCCGAACAAGCGTCCGCTCGGCAGCACCTTGGCGAGCAACTCCTGCGCATGGCCACCAAAGCCCAAAGTCGCGTCCAGTCCGACCTCGCCCGGCTGCGGCGCCAGCAGTTGCAGGATCTCCTCCATGCAGATCGAACGGTGCATGCCGGCCGGCGTCTGACCGCGGTCCAGGACTTTCTGCAGCTCAAGCCCATGCTGCTCGGGGTTGAGTTCCTTGTACTTCTCTTCAAAGCGGCGCGGATGCTTGCCGGCATAGCGGACGCGGCGCTTGTGGGGAACAGCTTCATCAGTCATCGGGGGAGTGTCCAGCAGTTAAACGACCCTCAGCATGAGCCGGCAACCGGAGAGCCCCTAGATTACCCACCGGTTCCCGGTACCCGCATCGCGGTCGGCGATCTAACCAGGTTTGCGAAAGCCATCCACGACCCACGCGCTCGCGCTGGCCCTGCTCAGCTTGTACCCAGGCTCCACGCGCACTTGAGCCAGCAAATCATTATTGGCATCGCGGGCCCGCAGAAGAGCATGGGGATCGTCTTCGTCGGCAACGATTTCCAGCGTGACGCTGATCTGTCCGGATTGCGCGTTAACCGTGACGCTCTGATGGCGCGCCGCATGCAGTTGTTGCTCCTGGCGCAGCCGGAATTCCGAAGCTGTCTTGACCAGGGTGTTGAATGCGACAGAGTCAAGCGGCTTCGGGTTTCTCTTGTCGCGCCCCATCGTCCAAGGGCCGACCAACACCGGTTCGACTTCTCCGTCCAGAATCATCTCGACTGCCCAGCCCTCATCGTCTTCGTTCTTGATTACGCGAGCGGTCCAGCCGTTGTCGCGCCACACTCGGGCTTCCTTTACCAACGGGGGGGCGATATCAGCGGCGTCGTCTATCGTGTTTATCGTCATGGTTCTATTGGCTTCTCGGATTCGTCTGAGTCAAGTTTTAGAAATTATATTACTGCCACTTTTCTCTTAAAGTTCGCTCCAGTGGCGGGTTTCCAGCCAAATTGCTGCCATTGACCCCACGGCTTCAGCGCCAATCCAGCGCAGGTCCCTGGTTCGATCCCAGGTCGAGGAACCAAGTATTTCGAGCGCTTAGTCGCAAGACTAGGCCCTTTTTGTTTGTGGGTTCAGGCGCCCGTCATCCAAGCCGCCCCACTCGGGTTCTCGCTCGCCAGGCGTTCGCGCTCCAGGTGTGAGATGTATCGCTGCAGATGGGTGAACGAAGTCGGGCGGATATTCGCGAAGCGGCAGCCAACCCGCCGCCCGCCACCTTTGCGGTTTGCGTCCTGATGCACCACGTCCAGATCGGTCTCGATCGCGCCTATTTCTGGCAGCTGCAGCATGCAATTCACCAGCTTGCTCCCGGGTTCGCATGCCTCGCCCTGACCTTCGATCGCCAGCGCCACGCCGCTCAGCGAAATGTCGATGACTCGCAGCCGGGAAGGAATGTCCCCCAGAAGCACGTCGCAGACTGGCGGATTGAGCGCGGGGACCGGGTAGCGGATCGAGTCGCGGCGCTGCATGCGCTGGAGCATCGGAGGCATACGCGCCCGGATTGCGGGTTGCGCATACCCCCGGACCGCTTCGACGTGCCCGGCCTCGAAGCGGAACCAGACTGCGTCCATTTGTGCCGAACCTACCAGCCCCGCGCTTCCGTCCAGGCGCTCCAGGTCCGGGAGACCGGATGCATCGAAGACCAGTTCTTCGAAGGCCGGATTCACTGCGATCAAACGGGTGGTCAGCGACACCCCGAGCTGCGTGACGCTCAGCGTTACGGGAATCGGCGACCTTGCCAGCGCCGAAAAAACCGACACGATGTCGACTCGCGCTCGAAGCTCATAGCGCGATTCACCAGCGTCCGTATCTGCGGTTGGCATATTGGCGGGCGATTCAATCAAGCTGATTTCAAGCAAAGCCATTCTAACCCGCCAAAGGGTATGCTTCGACCTCCACTCAGGAGGCGCCGCAATCATGCTGCTACGTTCTGCGACTGTTCCAAAAAGCGAATTCGAGGCCGGCACGGGCTGGCGCCTGAAACCAGAGGGCGCCTGCCAGGGCGAGGTATGCATACCTCTCTCGCAGCCGGCCGGCGATCCGGTCGATGTGGCGCGCGTCGCGAAGGATCTCGGCATGCCGCTGATCGCGGCTCCCGAACACGGGCTCTGGGCGCTTGGGCCGGCCTCGATCGGATCCCGTGCACTGGCCAGCGCGCAGGCGCCGGACCTGCGGCTGCCCGGCCTTGACGGAAAGGAGTTCCGGCTGTCGAGCCTCCTGGGGCAGAAAGTGCTGCTCTATGCCTGGGCACCCTACTGAGGCTGCTCCAGGGACCTGCCCGTGTGGCAGGCATTGCGCAACGAACTTCACCCCAGGGGATTCGAGCTCGTCACTGTCGGCCTCGACACGCAGGGCGATGCAGGTTGCCGCGCCTTCATCGAGGCTGCCAGGCCTGAGCATCCTTCGCTGATCGATCGGCATCACGTGCTCGCCGACCTGTTCGGGGTCATCAACATCCCGAGCAGCGTGTGGATCGATGAGCACGGCATGATCGTGCGGCCCGCCGAGGCGGCCCCTGCACCACCGCAGGCCACCCCAGGCACACCGCGCAGCCTGCCGGCGGATGCCCCGCAGCGGTTCGTCGAGATCATGGCCGAAGCCGCCAAGATAAAGAAAGACACGCAGGGCTATCATGCGGCGCTGCGCGACTGGGTCGAGAACGGTGCGGCAAGCCGGTTTGCGCTGCCGCCCGATGAAGTCGTTGCGCGTTCGCGGCCCCGGGACAACGCCAAGGCGCAGGGACACGCGCATTTCCAGCTCGCTGCGCAACTCGAAATGGATGGGCATCACGCTGCCGCCGTGCATCACTTCCGTGAGGCGCATCGGCTGGTGCCGGACAGCTGGACGTTCCGCCGGCAAGCGTGGTCCCTTGAGAAGGTCGGCGACGGGCCGCTCGCCCGGTTCTGGCAGGGACCGAATCCGGTGTCACCGGAAGCGTGGCCCTATGAAGGCGACTGGCTCACCGACGTGCGCAAGATCGGCGCAGAAAACTACAGCGAGCCGTGGCGGCCTTGACCGACTTGCCGGCTAACCGCCCTGCAGGGTGACCAACTCGCGCAATACCTCATCCACCTGAGGCAGCACCCCGGCCGGGTAGACGTGGAACGCGCGCACCATGCCTTGCGGATCGATGATCGTCACCGAGCGCATGGGAAACCCGCCTTCGGCATTGAAAATGCCCAGGCCCTGGCACACCTTGCCGTGCGGATGGAAGTCCGAAAGGAGCGGATGACCGATGCCACCAAGGCTTTGCGCCCAGACTTTCAGTGCCGGTACTGTGTCGCAGGATAGCCCGAGCAGCTGGGCGCCCTTTGCTTCGTATTGCTTCAACGCACGGTTGAAGTTCGAGGTCTGGTTGCTTCATCCACCCGTGAACGCAAAAGGGTAGGCCGAGACGACCACCCATTTCGAGTCACGGTACTGGCTCAGCGAGACTTCGCTGCCGTCGTGGGACTTGAGCTTGAACTCCGGGGCTGCTTTGCCTACTTCGGCCATGGTTCTCTCCTCTCAGTTCTTCTTCAGGCGCTCGTTCTGCGGGAACATGAAGCGCTTCGCTTCGTCGTCGTTTTCGGTCTTGAAGGCGTGGCGCGCCTTGAGCGCGTCGGCGCGCGCTACTGCGGGCCGTGCGTTTATCTCGTCGAGCAGGCGCTTCACCTGCGGGAAGGCCGTCCAGGTCGCGTCCCCAGTGCCCAGCACGAAGGGCAGCAGGCGAGCCCAGCCCCAGAACGCCATGTCGACGATCGAGTAGTCCTTCCCCAGCATGTACCGCGAGTGCGCAAGATGGCCCTCGATGAGTTTCCAGTGGCGGTGCGCCTCGAAATCGTAGCGGTTGAGCGCGTACTCCTTGGGCTCCGGAGCGGCATGGCGGAAGTGGACTGATTGCCCCGAAAAGGGGCCGATGCCGCTGGCCACGAACATCAGCCACGAAAGCAGGTCGCCGCGCGCGGCGCTCGCCGGATCGAGCGGCACGAAGCGCTTTTCGCGGTCGGCCAGGTAGAGCAGGATCGCGTTGCTGTCGAACACCCGCACGTCGCCGTCGACGATGGCAGGCACTTTGCCGTTCGGGTTCACTTTCAGGTATTCGGCCGAAAACTGCTCACCTTTTCGCGTGTCGACCGGCACGGGTTCGTACGGCAGGCCCAGCTCCTCCAGCAAGAGGGCGACCTTCATCGGGTTCGGGGCGGCGTTGTAATAGAACTTCAGCATGGCGTGGGCGCTTTCTTATGGGGGGTTGGGAAACGGACCCAATTGTATCGGGCTGCGCCCATGATGACTCAATATTCCCAGACTGGCGCTGAAATTCCGGGCTTGCGCGCGCCCTCGGATACGCCCTTCTTTCCCCTCGCCTAGTGCTCCGTGCTTTCAACCTGGAAGCGCAGCGGGTCGCCCTGATCGCAAAGGGCGTGGCCAAAGCAGATCGTGCCCCGCCCGCTCAATGCAACTTCGCTGCGCCGAACCAGGCTCTCGCCCGTGGCGCCGAACCCGAGGAACGACCCGTTCAGGCTGGTGTCGGTGTAGAAGAAAGCCCCGTTGCGGTACTCGATCACGCCGTGGTTGCGGGAGGCCTGTCCCGACCTGACAACGATGTCCGCACACGGGTCGCGGCCGATCACGAAG
>JANNWA010000546.1:0-10469 GCA_031408275.1 Pseudomonadota bacterium | reverse complement strand
AATCCTTCGACCGCCGCGTCGATCGCCGCGCTGACGGCGGCGGCATCGCCGACCCTTTGCATCAGCAGCAGCGCCAGTCGCGCGAGCACCATGGGCGTTTTCTCTTCGCCGACCTCGGTCAGCGCGTAGCCGAGCTTGGTGTAGACGTCGTCCAGTTCCTGGGAGTTCATCTCGGATTGCTCCTGGCGGAAGCGGTTTGCGGTGCAAGGATGGCGGAGACGGCCGCGACGAGTTCGTCCGGCACGGCCTTCAGCCAGCGCGCCATCACATGCCCGTCTGGCCGCACGAGGTAAGCGGTGCCGGGGACGGCGCCGTACATCGGGAAAAGTTGGCCCGTGTGGTCGTCGGCGCGCGCGATGGCTTTCACCTCGAGCGGCACGCGCACGGCGATCGATGCCGCCGCCGCGGCGAGCGCGGGCGGCATCTCGCCCGTTTCGCCGAAAACGAATACGGTGAAGCACGCTCCCAGCAGGCTCGTGATGTGCGTGGCGGCCCCGTCCACCGTCACCGGGCACTCGGGCAGGATGTTCCCCGGTGCCGGGCCGGCGCGGAACTCGCCAGAGCGTTCGGGACATGCGTTCAGCGCTGAACCCACCAGCGGGATCGCGGAATGCTGGCGCGGGTTCATGAGGCTGGTGAACCACGGGTGCTTTTCCGACAGGGACAGCACCGCGTCGCGCATCAGGCGGAAGGGCCTAGAGGGCGGCGACATGAACTCGGCGCCCTTCATCGCGAAGCGATGGTTCTCATGCGCCGCGTAAACGCGCTCGGCGCTGTAGGTTTCGAGTAGTGCGAACGCCGCGATGCCCTTAGCGACGAACGCGAGCTTCCAGCCGAGGTTGTGCGTGTCGTCGAGCGCCGAGTTCATGCCGCGCACGCCGAAAATCGGGATCAGGTGCGCGGCGTCCCCCGCGAACAGCACGCGCCCGTGCAGGTAGCTGTCCAGCGTCAGGGCGCTTGCCCTGTACAGGCTCATCCACACCGGCTCCCACTTGCGCTCGAGTCCCAGCATCTTCAGGTGGGCGTCGACCGAAGCGAACACCTTCTCGGGCCGCATCGCCTCGTTCTCGTCCTCGTCCTCGGAGAGCTGGTAGTCGAAGCGCAGCATGCCGTTGGGTTTCTTGTACATCAGCAGCGTACCGCCGGGCTTGGAGGGCGGATCGAACCAGCAACGCCGCCACACCGGGAGCCCTTCGGTGTCGACGCGCACGTCGATGATCACGTAGCGGCCCTCATAGCGGGTGCCCTGCATCCTGAGGTCCATGAGGCTGCGCACGCTCGAGCGCGCGCCGTCGCAGGCGACCACCCAGTCCGCATCCAGCGCGTAGTTTCCCGCCGGGGTTGCGACTTCCAAGCGCACGCCGTCGGCGGATTGGTTCAGGCCCGTGACCTGCGATTGCCAGCGGATGTCGGCAAGTCCGCCCGCTTCGGCACGCTCCACCATGACGTGCTCGATGTAGTTCTGCAGGTGGCTGATGGCCGGCGGGTATTTCTGGTTGGCGTCGTTCGGCATTTCCAGCCGGAAGACTTCCTTGTCACGGTAGTAGGTCCAGCCGGTGGACCAGCCATGCCCTGTGCGCATGACCTCGTCGATCACCCCGAGGCGCTCGAGGATCTCCAGCGTGCGGCGCGTGAATGCGCCCGCCCGGCTGCCCGAGCACACGGTGTCGTCCGCCTCGAGCACCACCGAGGCCACGCCGTGGCTGGCCAGATCCAGCGCGAGCGCAAGGCCGGTGGGCCCGCCGCCCACAATCGCAACCTTGTGCCGCCGCGGCTCGATGCCGGCAGCCAGTCCATCCGGCACACTGGGTGCATGATGGACGTAGGGAAAATACTCGCCGAAGGTGATTTCCATGGGTCGCTGCGAAACGGTGCCTGGCGGCTGCTTGTCGGTAAATTGTTGGTAAATCTTATACTAACTGATTCTTGTTTGTGGTAATTTTATGCTGGCGTTTGTCGGATATTGGTAAGAACCACCTGCTCAACCCCGCGCGACGCCGCAGGAGCACCGGATGCCCTATTTCATGCAGGTCGGGGACACCCCCCGCAAGCGATTCTCCCAGCACCGGCGCGCGGACGGCCGGCTGTACGCCGCCGAGGTCATGGGCGAGGAAGGATTCTCGTCCGACATGTCGCTGCTCTACCACCGCGAGCCGCCGGCGGCCGTCCTCAAGGTGGAACCGGTCGCTGTCGAGCCCTCCAGCCTCGCCCCCAACCACCCGCTCTCGCCGCGCCTCTTTGACACCGGCCCCCTGCCACGGGGCGGCGACATGGTGGGCGCGCGGCAACTGCTGTGCGGCAACGGCGACGTGCTGGTGTCGTTCGTCTCCGCGAACTCGCCCTCGCCCCTCTACCGCAACGCCGCCGGCGATGAACTTGTATATGTGCATGACGGCAGCGCCCGCCTCGAGACCGTGTTCGGGTTGCTCACCGTAGCCAAAGGCGACTACGTGGTCATGCCTAAAGCGACCACTCACCGCTGGCTGCCCGGGACGGACGGCCCGCTGAACGCACTGGTTTTCGAGACCGCCGGGCACATACGGCCACCCAAGCGCTACCTGACCCGCTACGGCCAGTACAACCAGGAAGCACCGTATTCCGAACTGGACCTGCGCCGGCCCGAAGGCCCGCTGCTGATGGATGGCAGCGATGTCGAGGTTCTGGTCAAGACCGCGGCCGGGCTCACCCGCTACACCTACCAGACGCACCCCTTCGACGTCGCCGGCTGGTTCGGCTGCAACTATCCCTATGCACTGAACGTCGCGGACTTCTCTCCGGTCACCGGGAGCTTCCATCGCCCGCCGCCGACGCACCAGGTGTTCGAGGCGCCGGGCTGCGTGTTCTGCAACTTCGTGCCGCGCATGCTCGATTACGACCCGCGCGCCATGCCCGTGCCCTCGTACCACTCCAACGTGGATTCTGACGAGTTCATCTTCTACGCCGAAGGCAATTTCTTCTCGCGCAAGGGCAGCGGCATTGCGCGCGGCGCGATTTCCCTGCACCCGGCGGGCCATATCCACGGGCCGCACCCGGCGGCATGGGAGTCCGGCCCCTCCCGCGTCGGCCAGCGCACCGAGGAGACCGCGATCATGCTCGACACGTTCAAGCCGCTCGCCCTCGGGCCCGCCGCGCTCGCGACGGAACGGACCGATTACGTGCTGTCCTGGAACAGGAAGTGAGCGCGTTGCAGTCCGCTGTGCAGCCCAATTCGGCGGAACTGCTAGCCGTGCCGATGCAGTCGGCCGCCGGCGCGGGCATCCAGTCGGGCGTCGCCCGCCGGGCCGGCGTGCTCTGGTGCACGAGGCACCGTGCGAAGGACAAGGCCGACACCGCGCTCGTCCTGATCCACCCCTCGTCGAATTTCATGGGTCACTATGCCCTTGGATCGCTGGCCGCCAACGGCGTCGACGCCATCGGGATGACCACGCGTTACATCGGCAACGAGGCGACGCTGCTGCTCGAGGACTGCGTGCTCGATATCGGCTCGGTGGTGCGCCACCTGCGCACGGAGGGCTACCGTCGCGTGGTGCTGGTCGGCAATTCGGGTGGCGGCGGGCTCGTGTCGCTTTACCAGGAGCAGGCCGAGCGCCCCTCGATCACCGGAACCCCGGCCGGCGGCGGTCCCGACCTGACCAGGGCCGACCTGCCCCCCGCCGACGCGCTGATCCTGCTGATGGCCCACCCGGGACGCAACATCGTACTCACCGAAAAGCTCGACCCCTGCATCCGGGACGAGCACGACCCGCTGGATCGCGACCCGGCCCTCGACATGTTCGAGCCGAAGAACGGCCCGCCGTATGCGCCGGAATTCCTGGCGCGCTACCGCGCCGCGCAGGTCGCGCGCAACGAGCGCATCACACAGTGGGCACTCGATAAGCTGGCGGAGCTAAAGGAGTTCACCGGCGGCAAGGTCGACGACCTGCCCTTCGTCGTACACGGCACGATGGCCGACCCGCGCAACCTCGACCTGACGCTGGACCCCTCGGATCGCGCCGCGACAACGCAGTGGGGCGAGCCCTATGTGGCTAACCTGATCCCCGGCTCGATCGGCCACTTCACCACGCTGCGCTCATGGCTTTCGCAGTGGAGCCAGCGGCTGTCCAACGGGTTCGGGCCGGACCGGCTGCGCGGCGTGAGCGTGCCGGTGCACGTGATCTACGGCACCGCGGATCCCGGCTGCTATCCGGGCTATGCGCGGATGCTGTACGACGCCGTGCCGCACCCGAACAGGTTGCTGACCCCGATCCAGGGCGGCAGGCACTACCTCAGCGACCAGCCGGAACTCAAGGCGCAGTGCTGCCGGCTGATGGCCGACTGGTGCCGATCGCTCAACTGAATACCCCTGGCCGTCCCCTCACAGGAAAACAAATGCACGTCGCCCGCTCCGTAACCCTCCCCGGTAACGCCTCCCCCACCGACAACTGGCAGGCCGGGGCCACACCGGATGCGTTCGCATCGCTGGTGGAGTCCCTCGAGCACAACTTCTCGACGGTCCGCAGCGGCGACCGGCCCGCCGCGGCTACCGCAGCCCGGGAGGCCATCGGCCGGCACATCGGCAACGCGAACCTGCTCGACGGCATGCGCTACGTGACGAGTTGCACCGGCTACAGCCGCGTACTGCTGCACGCCGATCCGGCAGGACGGTTCTGTGTGCTCGGACTCGTGTGGCCGCCCGGGTGCATCACGCCAGTCCACGCGCACCTCGCGTGGTGCGCGCTGGGCCTGCACACCGGCGTGCTCGAGGAAGAGACCTATGCGGCGTGGCGCGAAGGCGAATCCGAGCCCGGCGCGCTGGTCGACACGCGCGCCCTTGCCTCGGGCGAGACTGTCTGCGACGCGAGCGACGGCCGGTTCGTGCACCGCCTCGCCAACCGCTCGCCGGGGTTCGCCATGTCGCTGCACATCTATGGCGTGCCCCCCGAACGGGTAGGGGACGGCGTCAACCGGATCCTGCTGGCGTAGCGGCTGCGGTTCGCTCCTGAAGCGGACGCAAACCGCCTTTTCCGATATCTTCCGACCACCATGCTGACCAACCTCGGCGATCTCCTCGATCGCACCAAAGACCCTTCCAGGCTCGCGCTGATCGACTGCCTCGACTGGGAGCACCCGCGCGAGTACACCCACGCCGAAGTCGATGCGCTGTCGGACGCCTGCGCCCGCGGGCTGCTCAAGCGCGGCCTCGTTCGCGGCGACTCCGTGGCGATCCTTTCCGCCAACCGCGCCGAATTCCTGATCGCCTATTTCGGCATCATGCGCGCCGGCCTCGTGGCCGTGCCGGTCAACCACAAGTTCCCGCGCGACACGATCGACTTCGTCATGCGCGATTCCAGCGTCAAGCTGGTGCTCTGCGACCGCGAGCGCCGCAGCGCGGTGGCCGCGGATCTCCCGGCGGTCGAGTTCGGCCCGCAATTCGAGGCCCTGCTCGACCACGGGCCGTTCGAAACGGTGGAACCGCACATGGGCGAGACCGCGATGGTCCTGTACACCTCCGGGTCCACGGGGCGCCCCAAGGGCGTGCCGTTGTCGCACCAGGGGCACCTGTGGGCGGTCGAGTCGCGCCTGCGCACCATCCCGCCCGGCGAGCATCGCCTGATCGTCGCCGCGCCGCTGTTCCACATGAACGCGCTGGGCACCTCGAAGTTCGTATTCGCCTCGCACGCGAGCATGGTGCTGATGCCGCAATTCGACGCCCGGCGCTACATCGAGGCGGTCGGGCGCTTCGGCGTCACCTGGCTCACGTCCGTGCCGACCATGCTCGCGATGATGGTGCGCGAGAAGGACACGATCGCAAAGACCGACCTGTCCTCGGTGCGCACGGTGCGCATGGGTTCGGCGCCCACGACGCAGAAGCTGATCGACGATCTGCGCAGTCTCTTTCCCAGGGCGACCGTGATGAATGCCTACGGCACCACCGAGGCCGGACCCGTGGTTTTCGGCCCGCATCCCGACGGGCGGCCGCGGCCCGACATGGCGCTGGGCTGGCCGCTGCCCAATGTGCAGGTGCGCCTGGTCGACGGCGAGGGCCGCGACACGGACGAAGGTGTGCTTGTCCAGCACACGCCGGCGACGATGACCGGTTACCTCAACCTGCCGGAGAAATCGCGCGAGGCATTGACGCCCGACGGCTGGTATGTGTCGGGCGACGTGTTCCGCCGCGACGCGCAAGGCGCCTACTACTTCATCGGCCGCGCCGACGACATGTTCAACTGCGGTGGCGAGAACATCTATCCCGGGGAAGTCGAGCACGTGCTTGAGAAGCACCCGGACATCGCGCAGTCCTGCGTGGTGCCCGTGCCCGACGAACTCAAGGGCGAAAAGCCGTTCGCGTTCATCGTGCGGCGCCCCGGATCCGCGCTCAGCGAAGACGCGGTCAAGCAGTACGCGCTCGCCAATGCCCCCGCCTACCAGCACCCGCGGCAGGTGGAGTTCATGGACGCGCTGCCGCTCGCGGGCCCGAACAAGATCGACCGCAAGCTCCTCAAGGCCCGCGCGCGGGAACTCTGGCGCGAACCGGAAAAGACGGGCGGCTGAATGGCCTCGCTCGATCATCTCGGGGCGATTGTTCGCGACCTTGCGGCCGGCGCGGCACGCTGGGAAAGACTCGGATTCCAGCTCTCGCCCCTGAGCCGCCAGCGCGGCAAGATGCCCGGCCGGGACGAGGACGGCCCGTGGGCCACCGCCAACCGCTGCGCGATCCTGCGCCAGGGCTACCTGGAGCTGATCGGCGTCGTCGACGCCTCGGCGTTCAACCCGTGGACGAAATTCCTCGACCGATTCGAGGGCCTGCACCTGCTCGCGCTGCGCGTGCCGGATGCCGATGCGGCCTATGCGGAACTCGCAAAACGCACTTCCACGCTGAACGCCCCGGTGCAACGCGAGCGCAGGCTCGACGTGAACGGCGCCGAACAAACCATGCGCTTTCGCAACATCTTCAGCCGCGACCAATCGTATCCCGAGGGCCGCTATATCGTCCTCGAGCACCAGACTCCCGAGTACCTCTGGCAGCCCCGCTACCAGGCGCATCCGAACGGTGCCCTTGCGCTCGAAGCCGCACTGGTGTGCGCCGATGACGTGCCGGCGCAGGCCGCCCGTCTCGAGGCAATCCTCGGCGCGGCACCGGCCAAGGGCGACGACGGCGTCCTGCGTTTTCACCCGCCGCAAGGCGGGACGATCGAGCTGCAAACCGCCGCCTCGTTCGAAACCCGCTACGGCTGGGCCGCCCGGGCGCTGCCGGCCTTCGCGGGCGTGGAGGTGCGTTTCGCGGACCGCGCGCGGGCGGCGGCGCACATGAGAGACAATGGCATCCCTGTGCAAGTGCGCGGCGAAGACTGGTTCGTCGCGCCGCAATTCACCAACGGTTTCATATTGAGGCTAGCCCAATGAAACGCGAACTCGATCACTGCGGCGTCGCCGTAAAGAGCCTGGACCGCGGCCGCGACGCATATGCACGGCTGGGTTTCCAGCTGACCGCGCGCAGCTTCCACTCCGGCGCGCGCACCAAGGGCGGGCCGGTCGAGCCGTGGGGGTCGGGAAACCACTGCGCCATGTTCCGCGACGGGTACCTCGAGATCATCGGCCTTACCGACGCGAGCATGTACAGCACCGTCAAGGACATGGTGGCGATCTACGAGGGCCTGCACATCGTCGCGATCGGCAGCGGGGACGCGGATGCGGCGTATGCGGAGTTCCAGAAAGCGGGCGCCCCGGTCGAGGCGCCGCGGGCGCTGGAGCGCGATGCCGCGTTCGGGCCGGACGACAAGGAAACGCGCCGCGCGAAATTCCGCAACATGTATGTCGAGCGGGCGAAATTCACCGAAGGCCGGTTCATCTTCATCGAGCACCTGACGCGCGACGTGCTCTGGCAGCCGCACCTGCTCAAGCATCCCAACGGCGCGCTCGGGATCGACGCTGTGTACTTCGTCGTCGCCGACCCCGAAGCCACCGCGCAAAAGTTCGCTCCGCTGTTTTCCGAGCGAATCGAACGCTTGCCCGGCGCCATCAAGCTCACGCTTGACCGCGGCACGATGTGGCTCACCCAGGAAGCGGAGTGGAAGAAGCGCGTTCCCGGAGGCTTTGTCCCGCCGATCCCCTCGCCGGCCGGGATCGGCATCCGGGTGACCTCGATCGACGCCACCCGGCGTTACCTCGAATCCAACGGCGTGCCAGTGCAGGCCGGGATGAGCTCGTCACAACTTTGGGTCGCGCCCGAGCACGCCTGCGGCGCGGCAATCCAGTTCATTCAAGCGGAGAAATAAAGAATGAGAGCAGCAGTCATCTTCGAACACGGCGGGCCCGGCACGATCAAGTACGAAACCAACTACCCGGACCCCAGACCCGCGGCCGACGAAGTCGTCCTCAAGGTCGGCGCGGCGACGCTCAACTACCACGACGTCTTCACGCGCAAGGGCATGCCCGGCATCAAGGTGCCGATGCCTTGTATTCCCGGCCTCGACTTCGCGGGCGAGATCGTCGAAGTCGGCCCCTCGGTCAAGGGGTGGAAAGTCGGCGACCGCGTCATGGTCGACCCGGTGGACCGCGTCGGCCCGGGCGGTTTGCTCGGTGAAATGCGTCCCGGCGGACTCGCGGAATTCTGCGCGGTCCCCGACCATCACCTGGTGAAACTGCCCGACGAGGTTTCGTACGAGGCTGCGGCGTGCCTGCCGGTCGCCTACGGCACCGCGCTGCGCATGATGGTCACCATCGGCAAGGTCGCCGCCAAGGAAAAAGTCCTGATCCTCGGCGCCTCCGGCGGCGTGGGCACCTGCTGCGTGCAGCTGGCCAAGCTCGCCGGCGCCGAAGTGATCGCCGCCGCCTCGACCGAGGACAAGCTCAGGCGCCTCGGCGAACTCGGCGCAGACCACCTGCTCGACTACAAGAAGCACGATTTCATGAAGTGGGTGTTCGAGAAATTCGGCAAGCCGCACCGGCGCAAGTTCGCCGACGGCATGGACGTGGTGGTGAATTTCACAGGCGGCGACACCTGGGTGAAATCGATGCGCGTCCTGCATCGCGGCGGGCGCCTGCTGACCTGCGGCGCGACCGCCGGCTACGACCCGCAGGAAGACATCCGCTTCATCTGGACCTTCGAGCTGCAGGTGCTGGGTTCCAACGGCTGGATGCGCGAAGACCTGCACACCCTGATCGACATGATCAAGACTGGGAAACTGAAGCCGGTCATCGACAAGGAGTACAACCTGTCCGAGGCCAACGAGGCCTTCCGCATGCTCGAGGACCGCGAGGTGTTCGGCAAGGTCGTGGTGAAACCATGAGCGACACCACCGCCAAAGCCGAGCCGAAGAAACTCGAAACGGCCGACATCCAGGCGATCTTCGACCGCTCGCCTTTCATCGGCTTCCTCGGGCTCAAAGTCCTCGGCCTCGACCACGCCACCAGCACCTTCTCCGCGCGCATGCCCCTGAGGCCGGAACTGGAGCGCCGCGCCGGAACCAAGCAGTTCCATGGCGGGCCGATCGCCTCGTTCATCGACACGGTGGGCGATTTCGCCATCGGCATGCTGGCCGGCGGGGGCGTGCCAACGATCAACCTGCGGATCGACTACCTGCGGCCCTCGGTCGGCGACTACCTTGATGCAACGGCCGTCGTGCGCCGCGCCGGCAAGTCCACGGCGGTGATCGACATTGACGTGTTCGGCCCGGACGGCAAGCTCGTCGCCGTCGGCCGCGGCACCTATTCCCCGCAATCCTCCTGATGCGCGCCATGCCCGCAGATATCGCCTTTTCTTCCGCCACCGCCCTCGCCGCCAAACTGCGTTCGGGCAAGGTTTCCGCGCTCGAGCTGCTCGACCATTACATCGCCCGCGTGGAAAAGCACGACGGGGCGCTGAATGCGGTCGTGGTTCGCGACTTCGAGCGCGCGCGAAAGCGCGCGAAAGCCGCCGACCGCGCGCTGAAGAAAGGCCAGCCCTGGGGCCCGCTGCATGGCGTCCCGATGACGGTCAAGGAGTCCTTCAACGTCGAAGGGCTCAAGACCACCTGGGGCAACCCGGCTTTCAAGGACAGCGTCGCCGGCTACACCTCGGTCGCGATCGAGCGCCTGCAGGCAGGGGGCGCGGTGGTGTTCGGCAAGACCAACGTGCCGCTGCTGCTGCAGGACATGCAGAGCTACAACGCCGTCTACGGCACCACCCGCAACCCCTATGACCTTGCGCGCACCCCCGGCGGTTCCTCGGGCGGCGGCGCCGCGGCGGTCGCAGCGGGCCTGTCGGCCGCCGATTTCGGCAGCGACCTCGCCGGATCCCTCCGCGTGCCGGCCAGTTTCTGTGGACTCTACGCCCACAAGCCGAGCTTCGGCGTGGTGCCCACGCGCGGGCACTCGCTCACCCCCGCGCTTGCCACGCCCGACCTCTCCGTGCTCGGGCCGATCGCGCGCAGCGCGCGGGACCTGGAGCCGTTCCTGCGCGCGGTAGCCGGGCCGCTTGACGACGATGCCGCGGGATGGACGCTCAAGCT
>JANNWA010000545.1:0-1661 GCA_031408275.1 Pseudomonadota bacterium | reverse complement strand
TGCCATGCCTCGGATGCCGGTGGAAGCAAGGGCTTTCCCAACCTGTCGGACAAGGACTGGCAATGGGGCGGAGAGCCGGAGATGATCAAGGCGTCTATCACCAACGGCCGCACTGGCATCATGCCGCCGTTCGGCCCGTCGCTTGGCGCTGAAAAGACCAAGGACGTGGCCCACTACGTGATGTCGCTCTCCGGCATGGCCAGCGACAGCCTCAGGGCCGGGCGCGGCAAGGAAACCTTTGCCACGATCTGCGCCGCCTGCCACGGCCCGGAAGGCAAGGGCAACCCGCTGATGGGCGCGCCGAACCTGACCGACAAGACCTGGCTGTACGGGTCGGGCGAGCCGACCATCATCGAGGCGATCACCCTCGGCCGTAACAACCAGATGCCCGCCCAGAAGGATCTCCTCAGCGAGTCGAAGATTCATCTCCTTACAGCCTACGTCTACTCCTTGTCGCAGCCGGCGGGGCCGCCGGCCAAGTGATGAAAGACAACGTCCGCCCGGTCGATGCCCGCGGCATCGGCCTGGCTTCACCGGCGGGCCCGGTCGAGCAGTCGCTGTACGAGATCCGCGCGAAGATCCATCCGCGCGCGGTGAGCGGGTGGTTCGCTGCGTGGCGCTGGGGATTGGTCTGGGCCACGCAGATCGTGTTCTACGGCATGGCGTGGCTCGAGTGGAACGGCCGGCAAGCTGTGCTGTTCGACCTCGCCCAGCGCAAGTTCTACATCTTCGGGCTCGTCTTCTGGCCGCAGGATTTCATCTACCTGACGGTCCTGCTGGTCATTTCCGCGCTGTCTTTGTTCCTTTTCACCGCGGTCGCCGGGCGGCTGTGGTGCGGCTATGCCTGCCCCCAGACGGTCTACACCGAGATATTCCTGTGGGTCGAAAAGAAGATCGAGGGCGACCGCAACCAGCGCATGAAGCTCGACGCTTCGCCGCTGACGGGCCGCAAGTTCGGCCTGAAAGCGGCCAAGCACGCGATCTGGGCGGCCATCGCGTTGTGGACGGGGCTTACATTCGTGGGCTATTTCACGCCCATCCGCGAAGTGCTCAGCGGGGTGGCCGCGTTCTCGACCGGGCCGTGGGAAAGCTTCTGGATCGTATTCTACGGCTTCGCCACCTACGGCAATGCCGGCTGGATGCGCGAGCAGGTCTGCAAGTACATGTGCCCCTACGCGCGGTTCCAGAGCGCCATGTTCGACAAGGACACACTGATCATCGCCTACGACCCGGAGCGCGGCGAGCCGCGCGGGGCGCGCTCGAAGAGCGCCGACCCCAAGGAGCTCGGGCTGGGCGACTGTGTCGATTGCGGGATCTGCGTGCAGGTGTGCCCGACCGGGATCGACATTCGCAAGGGGCTGCAGTACGAATGCATAGGCTGCGCGGCCTGCATCGACGGGTGCGACCAGGTGATGGACCGGTTGAAGTATCCGCGCGGGCTGATCCGCTACTCGACCACGCACGCGGTGGAAAAGCATCTGACCCGCCGCGAGATGTTCGCGCGCGCGCTGCGGCCGCGCGTCCTGGTCTATTTTTCGATCCTGGGCGCGATCATCATCGCTGCCACCGCGAGCCTCTGGCTGCGCGTGCCCCTCAAGGTCGACGTGATCCGCGACCGGGGCGCCATGTCGCGTGAGGTCGAGGGCGGCCTCATCGAGAAC
>JANNWA010000544.1:0-11768 GCA_031408275.1 Pseudomonadota bacterium | reverse complement strand
GCGCACGCCGGTCCTGTCCGGGTCGGTGGAGCGGCCCCAGACGCCGCGCGACGGGCTCGCATGGGAGCACGTGGAGCTCATGCGCAAGCTTTGGAAAGGCAAGCTCGTGCTGAAGGGCGTGCTTGCGCGCGAGGACATCCGCATCGCGCGGGAAAGCGGCGTCGACGGCATCATGGTGTCGAACCACGGCGGCCGCCAGCTCGACTACACAGTCGCGCCGCTGCGCATGCTGCCGATGGCGAAAGCGGAGGCGGGCGGCATGGCGATCATGCTCGACAGCGGGGTGCGACGCGGCACGGACGTTATCAAGGCGCTGGCCCTGGGCGCCGACTTCGTGTTCATTGGCCGGCCGTTCCTCTATGCGGTGGCGCTCGGCGGAGAGGCCGGCTTGCGCCATGCCGTCAAGCTATTGCGCGATGAGATCGATCGCAACATGGCAATGCTCGGCATCTCCGAGCTCGGGCAGCTGAAGCGCGAAATGCTGGTCCCGAGTACGGGACCGGTTTACGCCTAGCTTTCAGCCCTTGGTTGCGGGCCGGCGGCCGTCGGCATGGCTCGCGCCAGCGGGGCCGACCTGCCGGTGGCACAGCCCATCAAGATCGAACTGGTCATCAACGCGAAGACGGCAAGAGCGCCGGGCCTGGCAATCCCGCAATTGCTCCTCATCAGCGCCGAGCGGATGATCGGGTAGCAGCCGAAGCGTCTAAACGCCCACGCCCGGGCTGGCCGGGGGCCAAAGCAAATGTATCGGTCCCGATAGACAAACTGCCACGGGAGCGGCCCCCATATTGGCCGGGGTTCATTGACACAATCTTTCGAAATCCGGCCGGAAAACTGTCAAAGATCTTCCCCCGACCGCGGACACGCTTGCACTGTGCGCCACGCAAGGCGCAAGATGCCGCCATGTCAAAGACGATCCTTGCCGTGGAAGACGACCGCGAGCTGCGCGAGCTGATCGGCCTGTACTTGGCGAACGCAGGCTACACGGTGCACAGCGTCGAGAACGGACTCGAGGCGGCGGCGTACTGCCTGAAAGTCACGCCCGACCTGATCATCAGCGACGTGCATATGCCGCGCATGAACGGTTTCGACATGATCAGGATCCTGAAGTCAGAGCCGGCGATGAAGGACATCCCGGTCATCTTTCTTACGATGGACGACAAGAGGCGCAATGAAGGCAGCGACCTCGGTGCCATCGAGTACCTGCTCAAGCCGTTCGAACCCCAGGCCTTGCTGAGCACGGTTGCGAAGCACCTGCCCCCCGGGGGCTAGCTGCCCGCCGGGCGGGATTCAGGTTCTCGCTGCCGCGCAAACGCGATTCCTCCCGGTCCGCTTCGCCTCATAGAGCGCCACGTCGGCCGCCTGGATCAGCGCATCCATGGACGTGGCCGGCGGCACGACCGCGATCCCGGCACTGAACGTGCAATGAAAGTGCGTTTGCCCGCCCACCATGCCGATCGAGGCGAATTGCTCGCGAAGGCTCTCAACGATCGCGGTCGCGCCCCCGATCCCCGTATCGGGCATCAGCACCGCGAATTCCTCGCCCCCGTAGCGCCCCACGACGTCGGACTTCCGCAACCGGCTGCGCAGCAGCTGAGAAATCGTTCGGATCACCTGGTCACCTACGGGGTGCCCGTAGGTGTCGTTCACCTGCTTGAAGTGGTCGAGGTCGAGCATCACGAACGCTAGGCTCGTTCCGGACCGCCTGCAGCGCTCGATCTCGGATTCCAGCTGGAGTTTGAGGGAGATGTGATTGAGCAGCCCGGTCAGGCTGTCCTGGCGCACCAGCGACGAAAGCGCCCGGAAGCGCCGGGCGCGCGCGGTCACGGCGAGGATCAGATCGGTGTCCGCGATCGGCTTGTGCATGAAGTCATCCGCCCCGATTGCGATGGCCTCGAGTCGCGCCTGGCGACTGGTTTCCGTCGACAGGAACAGGATCGGCACGGTGGTGAACTTCGGGTCCTGCCGGATCACGCGCGCCGCCTCGATCCCTGTGCATCCGGGCATGAACAGGTCCATCAGGATTACGTCCGCGTCAAACTCGACGAGGGCATCCAGTATCCGCGTCGGATCCGAAAGCACGTTGGCGTGCATGCCTGCATCCGTCAGGACCTGGGCGAAATGCTCCGCGAGGAGGCGCGTGTCGTCGACGATCAGGACCCTTACGGGAGCCTCGACCTGCCGCCGCGTAACCGCGTCGAGGCGTTCCGCGAGCAGGCCGAAATCGATGGGCTTCACCATGTACGCGGCCGCCCCGGCACGCACGGCCTCGAGTCGGCTGCTCCAGTCCCAGTGCGCCGAGATAACGATCTGCGGGACGTGACGGCCGAGGCTTTCCGCGATCCGCCGCATCAGGGGCCCGCCGGCGAGCATGCCTTCAGGCAATGCCATGTCGATGACGAACGCGGCCGGATCACACCTGCCGAGCAGGGCGCGCTCCATGCTGGCTGAATCGGCGAAAACCGTTGTTTCCCAGCCGAAGGCCTGCAGCTGCTCCGCGATTTCCCGTCCCTGCACAGGATCGTCCTCGACGATATAAATCCGTGCCGCGGCACCGCCATCAGGCGGCGCCCCGTCGATGGTGGGAACGGTATTTGGCAGAAGTTCGGAGGGAGTTGCGTCGAACAGGGCCTTCAATTGCGCAAAACCGCGCTCGAATTCATCCGTTGCCTCACCGGAGGCTCCGCCGACTTTGGAGTCGAGCCCGACCAGGAACTGCTCCAACGCGCGCGCCTTCTCGCCAACCGGCCCCAGGCCGAAAGTCCCGGCCGATCCGGAAATGTTGTGCACCTGCCTGATCAGCTCGTAGGAAACCTCGGTCGGGTCACCCGTGCCCCGCTGGAGCGCTTCCCAGGCATCGCGGATCGCCGCGAACCGCGCTGGCATCTGCTCGCGGTAGGCCACCCGCCGCGCGGCGAGCTTCTGGGCCATGGCAACTGCTTTCGCCTCAACCGCCATGCCTTGACTTCCATAGCGTACGAATGTGGTCCGCCAGGGTCATCGGGTCGAAAGGCTTGGGGATCACGCCGATCGCCCCGAGCGCCGTCAGCTGCTCGATTTCCTTCGCCTGCACTTTGGCGGTGACAAACACCGCTGCGACGGATTGCATGCCCGGGAGGGCGCGAAGCTGCTCCAGCGTCGCCGGGCCGTCGAGCCCCGGCATCATTACGTCGAGCAGAAGCAAGTCCGGCCGCCAGGTTTTGGCCTGATCCACGGCCGCCGCGCAGGAACCGCACAACCGCAGTTCGAAGTCCGGCTCGTCCTCGAGCGACATTTCGACGACGTCGCGGATGTCCGCCTCGTCGTCCACATACAGCAGGCGCACTTTCTCAGTCATTTTTCCGTCTCCCCCCGCGGCGGACAGCGCGTCTGATCGTCTCGAGCAGTTGCTCGTTGCTTGTCCTCGATTTGACCAGCGCCGCCGCGACCTGTCCGCTCAGTTGCCGGTCCGGCTCCTGGCCGGAAAACACCACAACAGGAACCTTGCCCTTCAACTCAGCGAGCAGGTCGACCCCCGAACCGTCAGGAAGCGCCAGGTCGAGCAGCACGAGGTCATAACGTTCGGCCGCCAGCAGCCGGCGCGCCCCGGCCAGCGTGGCGACGTGTTCGTAAGCGACGTCGCCGTCCACCAGCGCCTCGGTCATCTGCACGATGTCGAGGTCGTCCTCGACGTGCAGCACGCGCGGCCGCGCCCGGCCGGCGAGCGCCTGGCGCACCGCCCGGGAAAGCCTTGCCGTGTCCACCGGCTTCTGCAGCCAGTCGACCACGGCCAGCGCATCTCCCTGCCAGGCTGCGCGCCCTTCATTGGCGCGACCGGAGACCACCACGATGGGCAGGTCGCGGGTCTCCTCTTTCGCGCGCAGTTCCTTCAGCAATTCGAGTCCGTCCTGGTCCGGCAGCGACAGGTCGAGCACCAGCGCCTGGTAGCTGCGCTGCGCAAGCAGCGACTTTGCGCCCGCCGCGGTGGCCGCAATGTCGGAGGCGATACCTTCGCCTGCGAGCAGCTCGCCGAGCACGCGCGCCACGTCGGAATTGTCCTCGCAGACGAGCAGCAGCGGCTGGCCCGGCCTCCCCGCTTCTCCCAAGGTCGTTTCCTGCCATGCCGGCAGTTCGAAGAAGAATTCGGTCCCGAGCTCTGGTTCGCTCAGATAGTCGATCGTGCCTTCGTGGCGCTCGACGATCGCTTTCGTGACGCTCAGGCCGAGGCCCGTGCCGCCCTTCTCCCGGGTGTCCGAGCTGTCGGCCTGCGCGAAGCGCTGGAAGATCCGGCTGCGGAATTCGGCCGGAATCCCGCGGCCATGGTCCTTCACGGTCACTCGCAGGCGGGAGTCACGGCGGGCTACCGAAAGCACCACTTCGCCGTCCGGCGGCGAATACTTGATCGCATTCGACAGCAGGTTGCCGAAGACCTGCATCAGCCGGTGCTCGTCTGCCCGCACGAGGGCGGCGCCCTCGGGCATGTCGCCGTGCCGCAGCACCACACCATGCTGGTGTGCGTAGCCTTCGTTGGCTGCGAGGGCTTGCCCGGCCAGCGCCGCGAGGTCAAGCGGCTTGAAGTCGAAATCAAGGCTGCCGGACTCGATCTTCTCGAGGTCGAGGATGTCGTTGATCAGCAGCGTGAGCCGCTCCGCGTTGCGATTCGCCATTTCAAGCAGGTGGCGGCCCTTCTCCGGCAGCGCGGCGGCGTGCTTGCCGCGCAGCAGCCCGAGCGCTCCGCGGATCGAGGTCAGCGGCGTACGCAGTTCGTGGCTCACTGTCGACACGAATTCGCTCTTCAGGCGCTCGACCTTCTTCCGGTCGCTGATGTCGCGCACGATACCGGTAAACCAGCGCTCACCGTTGATCTCCATCTCGCTGACGGCGACTTCCATCGGGAAGGTGCTCCCGTCCCTGCGCAGCCCGGTCACTTCGCTGCTGGTATCCGCCCGATGCTCCGAGCCCGGCCGGCTGTGCAGGTACGCGTCGAGCGCGTGGCGGTCCGCGTACGGCATCAGCAGGCGGAAGGTGCGCCCGATCACCTCGACCGCGGCATACCCGAAAATCCGCTCGGCCGCCGGGTTGAACGTCTGCACGAACCCGTCCGAGTCGATCGTCACGATGCCGTCCACCACCGTTTCGATGATCGCCCGAAGGCGGTTTTCCGCCGAGCGAAGTTGCCTCTCGGATACACGCAGCTCAGTGCGCTCCATTTCCGCCTCGACGCCGTCGGCGAGATCGCGCAGCACCGACTGGTCCTCCGGGCTCAATACGCGCGGCGCGCTGTCGATGATGCACAACGTCCCGACCCGCTCACCACCCGGCGCGCGCAGGGGCGCCCCGGCATAGAACCGCACGTGGGGCGGCCCGGTGACCAGCGGATTGTCCGCGAAGCGCGGATCGGCGTGCGCGTCCGGGATGTAGAAGATGTCGCTGGACAGGATCGCATGGCCGCAGAACGAGACGTCGCGGGGCGTTTCGGTGGCATCGAGGCCCTGCCGGGACTTGAACCACTGGCGTCCCGCATCCACCAAACTCACCAGCGCGATCCGGACGCCGAAGTGCCGTTGTGCGATCCGCGTGATGCGGTCGAAGCGGGCCTCGGGTGGGGTGTCCAGCAGATTCAGGGCGCACAGCGCTGCCTGACGATCTGCTTCTCCGGACGGTAAGGCGGGCTTTTCCAATGCAATGCTCCGCTAGGTGCCGGACATGATCCGGATTGGGAGGACTAGTAAACCACCGTCTGGAGCCCCTCGGTGTGCTTTTCGATCCGCCCGATCGTCCACACCGTCTCGCCACCATCGGCCAGGATCTTCGTCGCCTGCGCCGCATGCTCCGCCGCGACCACGATCACCATGCCGATGCCGCAATTGAACACCCGGTGCATCTCGTCCTCGGCCACGCCGCCCTCGGACTTCAGCCACTCGAACAGCGGCGGCCGCGGCCACGATTTGCCGTCGATCACGGCGCGCGTGCCTTCGGGCAGTACGCGCGGCACGTTGCCGGTGATGCCGCCGCCGGTGATGTGCGCGAGGCCTTTCACGGGCAGAGCCTGCATCAGAGCAAGCGCTGACTTCACGTAGATGCGCGTGGGCTCGATCAGCACGTCTTCGAGCGGGCGGCCGTGAAAATCCGCCTTGAGGTCGGGCTTGGCGCGCTCGAGGATTTTGCGAACCAGCGAGTACCCGTTCGAATGCGCGCCGCTGGAAGCCAACCCAAGCACCACATCCCCGGGCGCGATCGAGCGCCCGTTGATGATCTTCGACTTCTCCACCACGCCCACGCAAAAGCCCGCGAGGTCGTACTCCCCTTCCGGGTACATCCCCGGCATTTCCGCGGTCTCGCCGCCGATCAGCGCGCAGCCGGCGTACTCGCAGCCCTGCGCAATGCCCTTGATCACGGACGCGGCCACGGCATTGTCCAGCTTGCCGCAGGCAAAGTAGTCCAGAAAAAACAACGGCTCCGCGCCCTGCACGAGCACGTCGTTCACGCTCATGGCGACGAGGTCGATCCCCACCGTGTCGTGGCGGCCCAGCATGAACGCGAGCTTGAGCTTGGTGCCCACGCCGTCGGTGCCCGACACGAGCACGGGCTCCTTGTACTTCTTGGGTAGTTCCATCAAAGCACCGAAGCCGCCGATCCCGGCCAGGACCTCGGGCCGCATGGTGCGGCGCGCGAACGGCTTGATGGCTTCGACGAGGGCGTCGCCCGCGTCGATATCGACTCCGGCGTCGCGGTAGGAAAGGCCTTTGCTCATCGTGAAAACCGGGGAGAGGTGCGCCGTGGGGCGTGTTAAAGTAACGAGACAGGCAATCCGTCTTTTCCTCCCCGAATTTTACGTCAAATGAATGGCCTTGGCTTCGCGAACCCGCGCATGTGGTCATGGCTCGCCATCGCGGCTATCGCCTCATGGCTGGTCTGGCTGCTCTCGCCCATCCTCGCCCCGTTCCTGGCCGGCGCGATCCTCGCGTATGTGCTCAACCCGCTTGTAAACCGGCTCGAGGGCCGCATCGGGCGCACGCTGGCCGTGCTCATCGTGATGCTGCTGGTCCTGGTGATCGTCGTCGGCCTGCTGCTGGTCGTGATACCGCTCTTCTACAAGGAGGCGCGCATGATGTCCGAGCGCCTGCCGGATTTCCTCACCTGGCTGAACAACAACGCCGCCCCGCTGATGCAGGCGCACCTGGGCATCACGGTCGTGTTCGACCTCGAGTCCGCCAAGCTGTTCATGACCCAGCTGATCCAGTCCAACAAGGGCCTCGTGCAGCAGATGCTCGGGCGCCTGCAGATCGGCGGCCTCGTGCTGCTCGGCTTCCTGATCAACCTGCTACTGGTGCCGGTCGTGCTCTTTTACCTGCTGCGCGACTGGAACGACCTGCTGGCCCGCATCGACCGGATACTCCCCCGCAGCCGGCGCGCGCAGATCCTGCGGATCGCAGGCGAAATCGACGCGGTGCTGGCGGAGTTCCTGCGCGGGCAGCTGCTGGTGATCATCGTCATGGTGGTCTTCTACTCGGGTGGGCTGTGGCTCGCGGGCCTGGATTTCGCCCTGCCCATCGGCGTCATCACCGGCGGGCTGGTGTTCATCCCCTACATCGGCGCGGCCATCGGCTTCCTGCTCGGCACCGTGGCCGCGCTGCTGCAGTTCGACAGCTTTACGGGCGTGCTGTTCGTCTGGCTCGCCTTCGCCGCAGGCCAGGCCCTCGAAGGCATGCTGGTCACGCCCATGCTCGTGGGCCAGCGGATCGGCCTGCACCCGGTGGCGGTGATCTTCGCGCTGCTCGCGTTCGGCTCGGTGTTCGGGTTCTTCGGCGTGCTGCTCGCGCTGCCGGCGAGCGCCGCGCTGCTGGTGGGCATGCGCAACCTGGGCGCCGCGTACCTGGCCAGCCCCCTCTACGGAGCCGCCGCCGACCCCGCGCGAAAGGACGAGGGCAAGTGAGCATGCGGCAGCTGGTACTCGGGATCTCTCCCCCGCCCGAGCCAGCGTTCGAAGGATTCGTCACCGGGCGCAACGACGAACTCGTCTCCCGGCTCCGGGACCTCGCCGCCGGTCAGCTGATGGAGACCGTCGTGTACCTGTGGGGCGAGCGCGGCTCGGGCCGCAGCCACCTGCTCGGCGCGACGCTGCGCGCAGCCGCCGACCCGGGGCGCCTGTTCGTGGCGGACGACGTTGATTCTCTGGACGAGGCCGGGCAGATCGCCCTGTTCAACCGCATCAACGAAATCCGCGCGCCTGGCCAGGAGGGCCGCGCGCTGCTTGCGGCAGGCTCGGCCCCGCCCGCGCAGCTCGCGCTGCGCGAGGACCTCAAAAGCCGCCTCGCCTGGGGCCTCGTCTACCAGGTGAGGACGCTCACCGACGCGGAAAAAGCCACCTACCTGCGCGACGAGGCCGCCCGGCGCGGCCTGCGGATCGCCGACGAGGTCGTCGCCTACCTGCTGACGCACGTGCGGCGCGACCTGCCCACGCTGGTAGGCATCCTCGCCCACCTGGACGAGTACTCGCTGTCGCACCAGCGCCCGCTCACGCTGCCGCTGGTGCGCGAGGCGCTCGGGGCGATGCAATGAGCGGCCTCGTCCTGTTCGACCTCGACAACACCCTGCTCACGGGCGACAGCGACTACGAGTGGGGGCAGTTCCTGATCGATCGCGGGGTCCTTGCTCGCGAGGAGTACGAGGCCCAGAACAACGAGTTCTTCGAGCAGTACAAGGCCGGCACGCTCGACATCCACGAATACCTGCACTTCGCGCTGGGGCCGCTGGCCCGGCACACCCCCGGGGAGCTGGGGCGCTGGCACGCGGACTTCATGGAAACGCGTATCCACCCCATGATCGGCCCACGCGCCCTTGCCCTCGTCCGCGGGCACCTCGAGGCCGGCGACCTGTGCGCCGTGGTGACTGCAACCAACAGCTTCGTCACGGCGCCGATCGCGCGCGAATTCGGCATCCCCCACCTGATCGCCACCGAGCCGGAGCAGGCCGGCGGCCTGTTCACGGGCAGGGTGGCGGGCACCCCGTGCTTCAAGGAGGGCAAGATCGTGCGCGTCCGGGCCTGGCTGGAGGGCCTGGGCCGGCCGCTGGAGGGGTTTGCGCATAGCACGTTCTACAGCGACTCGCAAAACGACCTGCCGCTGCTTTCTCTGGTAAAACAGCCGGTGGCGGTGGATCCAGACGAGACGCTTGCCGCCGAAGCCGCCCGCCGCGGCTGGCCGGTGATCTCGCTCAGATAAAATCCGGGAGGCATGATCAAGAAGTTCATCCGCAAGGTGCTGGGCCTCAAGGCCGCCGGCCCGCAACGCGTGGCGCGCGCCAAGCACGCCATCGAGCGCAACCGCATCAGCCCGGCGGCGCTCAAGGTGTGCACCGTGCTGCATGAGGCCGGGTTCTCGGCCTACGTGGTCGGCGGCGCCGTCCGCGACCTGCTGCTCGGCGCCACCCCCAAGGACTACGACGTGGCCACCAACGCTCGCCCCGAGCAGGTGAAGCCGCTCTTCCGGCGCGCCCTGCTCATCGGCCGGCGCTTCCGCATCGTGCACGTGATCCTCAACCAGGAAACGGTGGAGGTATCGACTTTCCGCGCCGCGGACTCGGCCGACGCGCAGAAGGACGAGCACGGCCGCGTGCTGCGCGACAACGTGTTCGGCACGCAGGAGGAGGACGCCCTGCGGCGCGACTTCTCGGTGAACGCGCTGTACTACGACCCGGCCACCGAGGAAGTGATCGACTTCCACGAGGGGCTGTCCGACCTCAAGAAGCGCACGATGCGCGTGATCGGCGATCCGGCCATACGGTATCGCGAGGATCCCGTGCGAATGCTCCGCGCAGTGAGGCTGGCCGCGAAGCTTGGCCTGTCCATCGAAGCGAGCTCGCGGGCGCCGATCAAGAAAATGGCCCCCCTCATCGGCAACGTCCCGCCGGCGCGCCTGTTCGACGAGATGCTCAAGCTCCTCATGTCCGGCCACGCCAGCGCGTGCGTGCGGCGGCTGCGCGACGAGGGGCTCTCGGAGGGCCTGCTGCCGCTGCTCGACGTGATCCTCGACCAGCCGCTGGGCGAGCGCTTCGTGACTCTGGCCCTGGCGCAAACCGACGAGCGGGTGAAGACCGACCGGTCCGTCTCGCCCGCGTTCCTGTTCGCGTCGCTGCTGTGGCACGAAGTCCTCGCCAATTCCAAATCGCGCGAGAAGAAGGGCGAGCGCGCGGTCCCCGCGCTCGAGGCTGCGATGGACGAAGTGCTCGAGACGCAGTGCGAGAAACTCGCCATCACCCGCAAGCTCACCGCCACGATGCGCGAAATCTGGACGATGCAGCCGCGCTTCGAGCAGCGCTCGGGGCAGCGCCCCTACCGGCTCCTCGAGTCGCCGCGCTTTCGCATGGCTTACGATTTCCTCGCCCTGCGCGCCGCGAGCGGCGAGGTGCCCGAAGAGATGGAGATCTGGTGGCGTTCCTTCCAGTTCGCGAACGACGAGACGCGCCGGGCCATGCTGGTCGCGGATACCGGCCCCAAGCCGCGCCGCCGCCGCAGGCGCAAGAAAACCGCCGAAGGATCTTCGGAAGCGTCGGCAGCCGATTCGTCCGATTGAGGCGGCGGTGACAGTCAGCGCGTTCATCGGCCTCGGCGCCAACCTCGATGATCCGCGCGCACAGGTAATGCGTGCACTCGAAGAACTCGCAACCGTGCCGCGCGGCGCGCTGGTTGCGCGATCCTCGCTGTGGCGCTCCGCGCCCCTCGGGTACGCGGACCAGCCCGAGTTCGTCAACGCCGTGGCCAGGATGGAAACCTCGCTTTCGGCCGACGAACTGCTTGGCGAGCTGCAAAAAGTCGAGTCTGCACACGGGCGCGCGCGCAGCTTCCCGAATGCACCGCGCACGCTGGACCTCGACCTGCTCCTCTACGGGGATGAGGAGCAGAGCACCGTCCGTCTCACGCTCCCCCATCCGCGCATGCACGAGCGCGCTTTCGTGTTGAAACCCCTCCTCGAGGTCGCGCCCGGGGCCGTGATCCCGGGCCACGGCCCCGCCGCCGCGTGTCTCGCGGCGCTCGGGGACCAGCAGTGCGAAAGGATCGGCTGAGCCCGTCCGCCGTGGACAAACTCAACTACATCGTCGTCGAGGGCCCGATCGGGGTCGGCAAGACCAGCCTCGCGAAGAAACTCGCTGGGCGATTTTCGGCTGCGCTGCTGCTCGAGCAGCCGATGGAGAACCCGTTCCTCGCGCGCTTCTACGAGGACATGGCCCGCTTTGCGCTGCCGACGCAGTTGTTCTTCCTGTTCCAGAGGGCCAAGCAACTCGAGCCGCTCGCCCAGACCGATCTCTTCAGCCAGGTGACGGTCGCGGATTTCCTCCTCGACAAGGACCCGCTGTTCGCTCGGATCACCCTGTCGGGCGACGAACTCGCGCTGTATGACCGCATCTACGAGACGCTCAAGCCCCAGGCGCCGCTGCCCGACCTGGTGATCTACCTGCAGGCCCAGCCCGACACGCTGATCGAGCGCGTGCGGCGGCGCGGGATGGACTTCGAGCGGGAGGTGAGCGAGGAGTACCTCGCCCTGCTCGCGGAAACCTACACGCGCTTTTTCTATCACTACACGGCGGCGCCGGTGCTGATCGTGAATTCCGAGAACCTGAATTTCGTCGACCGCCCGGCCGACCTCGACCTGCTGATGCACCGCATCGCCACGATGCGCAGCCGCAGGGAGTTTTTCAACAGCGGCGGTTAGCCCGCGCGTTGACCCGGGGCTTTATCCCGGATAAGGGTCGAACATCAGCGACCCGACCGGACACCCCATGGCCTTGGC
>JANNWA010000543.1:0-1712 GCA_031408275.1 Pseudomonadota bacterium | reverse complement strand
TCCGCCGCGGACGTGCAGCGCCTGAAGGGGGATGGCATCATATGAACTCATCGGAGGAACGCATCGGAGGAGAAGCGGGCATGAGCAGCACGACGGGATTTTCGAGTGCCGTCCTCGAAGTGGGCGACGCAGCCGAGGCGAACGAACTGTTCCAGCGCAACGGCTGGACGGACGGCCTGCCGGTCGTGCCGCCCACCGAGGACGCGGTGGCGCGTTTCCTCGCCGCAGCGCGCCTCGCGCCATCCGACATCATCGGCGTGGAACCTGTCCGACGTCGCAGCATCAGCGCCGAGAAGGTGGCGATCGCCTCGGTCATGGCGGGGTGCCTGCCCGAGTATTTCCCGGTCACCGTCGCGATCGTCAAGGCCATGTGCCAGCCGGAGTACGCGCTGCACGGCAGCACCGCGAGCACGGGCGGCAGCGCCCCCTTCATCGTGGTCAACGGCCCGATCCGCCTGAAGATCGGCATGAACACCACGCACAACGCGCTGGGCAACGGCAGCCGCGCCAACGCGACCATCGGGCGCAGCGTGCGCCTGATGATGCTCAACGTGCTGGGCGGCATCCCGGGCCAGCTCGACCGTTCGACGCTCGGCCATCCGGGCAAGTTCACGTTTTGCGTCGCCGAAGACGAGGAAGATTCGATCTGGCTCCCGCTGTCGGTGGAGCGCGGCATCCCGGCCGGGACGTCCGCGGTGACAACGCTGCAGGTGCAATCGCCGCACCAGATCATGAACGAATGGACGCACGACCCGAAGGAAATCCTCGACACCTACGCTTCAGCCATGCGCAACAACATGCTGACGTACTCGATCTGGGAGGGGAACTACGCCTTCGTGATCCCCAAGCAGCACCGCGAGATCTTCGGCGCGGCGGGCTGGACCAAGCAGGACATCCGCGAGTACGTCTTCGAAGTCGCGCGCGTGAAGCGCGGCGACTGGCGCTCGGTCGGCAAGGCCGCCGTCGCCGGCCGCAAGGACGAGGAAAGGGTGTACCGTGCCCTGCGCGCCCCGGACGACCTGCTGGTCGTGGCGGCCGGCGGGCCGGCTGGCGGGTTCGGCGCGATCGTGCCGCCCTGGTATGGCAAGAAATCGCTGGCCGTGACGGCCGCGATCCAGGACTGAACGCAGTTACCGCAGCACTTCAAGGAGACAGCCCATGACACTCAGAGTACTTGACCCCCGCCAGGCGCCGCAGGGTGACGCCATGCGCATGGCCCCGCCGCTGCAGTCGCTCAACGGCGCGGTGGTCGGCATGATCGACAACGCCAAGATCGGCACCGAACGGCTGTTCGATTTCATCGAGGAAATCCTGCGCAAGGATTACGGTGTGCGCGAGTTCATCCGCCGCAGGAAGCCCGATGCCTCGCGGCCGGTGCCGCCCCAGATGCTGATGGAGATGAGCGGGGCGGACGCGGTCCTCTCCGCGATCGGCGACTGAGGGAGCTGTTCGTCGTGCAGTCTGCACGACGCCATCGAAGCCGAGCGGCTGGGCATCCCGGCCGTCGCCATCATCACCGACCGCTTCCTCGTGAGCGCGGAGCTGGTGGGCGAACTGAACGGGCTGCCGGGTTACCCGTTTGCGGTGATCGGGCATCCCGTGGCCAACGACGACGACGCGGCGCTGCGCGAGAAGGCGGCGATTGCGGTGAAGGAGATCGTGCCGCTGCTGACCAAGCGCAAGGACTAGCGCGCTTGGACGGTTCTGGAGGC
>JANNWA010000542.1:0-6525 GCA_031408275.1 Pseudomonadota bacterium | reverse complement strand
GGCAGCGCGACGACCAGGCCGGCGATGAATGCGATGCGCCAGGCGCGGTCCTGCGCGGGCACGAACAGCAGGCCGCCGAGGATGCCGCTGATGCCGGCCACCCGGCCGTTGAGCAGGACGAAGGCCGCTGCGGCCAGACCGATCAGCGCACCGCCGGCGAGCGACGTCCAGGGAGTGAAGTGGTTCCAGTCGATGGTCATCGCAATGGCGGGAAATTGCTACGAATGAGTGGTCGGGGTGAGAGGATTTGAACCTCCGACTCCTGCGTCCCGAACGCAGTACTCTACCAGGCTGAGCTACACCCCGAATTCGCGGCACATTCGAGAAACAGGCCGCCGAAAGGCCGCGGATTCTAGCAGAGAATCCGCCGGGCCGACATCGGCCCCCCCTACTTCTGCACGATCTTCCAGAACGTGTCCTTGTTGTAGACCAGCCCGTCCTTGAACTCCCACAGGTCGCAGCCCTTGTAGTTGAGCTGCGTGCCGTCGGCGGACTTGCCGGTCACCATCCATACGGTGACGCCGCGGTTCGCGTCGCACACGTAACGGTCGAGGGTCTCCCAGTGCATGTCCGGGATCACCTTGAAGCGGTCGGCGAGGAACTTGTGTACCGCCGCCCAGCCTTGCACGGTGCGGCCGACCGGCTCGGGCCCGAGCGCCGGATAGAAAGTGGTGTCCGGGTGGAAGTACGCCATGATCTGGTCGGCGTCGCGGGTGTTGAACGCGTCGTGGATCTCGTCCAGCAGCGCGATGCTGAGTTCACGGGGCTTGAGTGCGACGGATGGCGTTGCCATGGGTTCCTCCTTGCGCGTTCGGGCGCTCAGTTGTCGCGCACGACCGAGTAGTCGGCGAGTTCCATGAGGGTGGCCCTGGCCGCCGTCTCCGGCAACCCCTGGATCGCTGCACGCGCGGCCTCAGCCTCCCGGCGCGCCGCATCTCGCGCGTAATCCAGGGCCCCGGTGGCTTTGATCGCCGCAACAACGGCGGCGAAATCCTCGCGCCCGCCGTTCACGATCGCGCCGCGGATCAGTTCCGCCTGGGCGGGGGTTCCGGTGCGCATGGCGTAGATGAGCGGCAGCGTGGGCTTGCCTTCGGCCAGGTCGTCGCCCACGTTCTTGCCGATCGTGCCCGCATCGCCGCTGTAGTCGAGCACGTCGTCGATCAGTTGAAAGGCGGTGCCCAGGTGCCGCCCGTAGGCCGCAAGGCCCTCCTCGGCTTCGGCCGAAACGCCGGCCATCACGCCGGCGAGCCGCGCGGCCGCCTCGAAAAGCTTGGCGGTCTTGCGGTGGATGACCTCGAGGTAGCGCGCCTCGTCGACCTGCGGGTCGTTCACGTTGAGGAGCTGCAGCACCTCGCCCTCGGCGATGGTGTTGGTGGCCTCGGCCATGACTTCCATCACGCGCATGTTGTTGACCGTGACCATCATCTGGAAGGCACGCGAGTAGAGGAAATCGCCGACCAACACGCTGGCCGCGTTGCCGAACGCAGCGTTTGCGGTCTCGCGGCCGCGCCGCAGGTCGGATTCGTCCACCACGTCGTCGTGCAGCAGGGTCGCCGTGTGGATGAACTCGATCACCGCCGCAAGCTCGAACCGTGATTCGCCGCGAAACCCCGCTGCGGCCGCGGCGACCAGGTGCAGGGCCGGGCGCAGGCGCTTGCCCCCGCCCGCCACGATATGCTCCGCGACCTGCCGGATCAGGATCACGTCCGAATCCAGGCGCTGGCGGATCAGCGTGTCGACGCGCTGCATATCAGCGGCGATGGACGCCAGTAGGGTGGGGAGGGCCAAGGCTTTGTTATTGATAATATTGGACAATTTTTTGTCCCACGGGGCTTGGGCGGGCGCCGCGCGGGGAAGCGAAGTTTAGCATATCGTCCAACGCTCCGCTTTGACGCCGAGGGCAGAAATACGTTAAAATTGAAGGCTCTCCTGTAACAGGGGCGGAAAAAGAGCCACCGGCAAGTAACGCACACGTGCGTTGGCGTCGGGGTAAAAATTCAATCCGCGATAAAGGAAACATCATGTACGCAGTCATCAAGACCGGCGGTAAGCAGTACCGGGTCAGCTCCGGCGAGAAGCTCAGGGTCGAGTTGCTCGACGTGGAAGTCGGCGCGGCCGTGCAATTCGAACAGATCCTCGCCGTCGGCGAAGGCGATGCCGTCAAGATCGGCGCACCCTTCGTTTCGGGCGCGAGCGTCAAGGCCACCGTCCTCGCCCAGGGCCGCGCGGACAAGGTCCACATCTTCAAGATGCGCCGGCGCAAGCACTACAAGAAGTCGCAGGGGCATCGCCAGTCATATACCGAAGTGCGCATCGACGACATCGTCGGCGCCTGAGAAAAAGGAACTCCTCATGGCACACAAGAAAGCAGGCGGCAGTTCCAGGAACGGCCGCGACTCGCAGGCCAAGCGCCTCGGCGTGAAAGCCTTCGGCGGCGAACTCATCCCGGCGGGCAGCATCATCATCCGCCAGCGCGGCACGCGCGTGCACGCGGGCGCCAACGTCGGCATGGGCAAGGATCACACCCTGTTCGCCAAAATCACCGGCAAGGTGATGTTCGCGATCAAGGGCGAGAAGGGCAAGCACATGGTCAGCGTGGTGGCTGCATAGCGGAAACCGCGTCGACTGCGAAAAAGCCCTATCGCACAGGTAGGGCTTTTTTGTTTCTGGACCCCAGATGAAGTTCATAGACGAAGCACGCATCCAGGTATACGCCGGCAAGGGCGGCAACGGCGTCGCCGCTTTCCGCAGGGAGAAGTTCATCCCGCGCGGCGGGCCGAGCGGCGGCGACGGCGGCCGCGGCGGCAGCGTCTGGGCCGAGGCGGACCGCAACATCAACACGCTGATCGACTACCGCTTTGCGCGCCAGTACCGCGCCAAGCACGGCGAGAACGGCCGCAACCGCGACCAGTATGGCAAAGGCGCCGAGGACATCGTCCTGCGCATGCCGGTGGGGACGCTGATCAAGGACCGCGAGACGGACGAGCTGCTTGCGGATCTCGCCCGGCACGGCGACCGCGCACTCCTCTGCAAAGGGGGCGAAGGCGGCCTAGGCAACCTGCACTTCAAGTCGAGCACCAACCGCGCGCCGCGCCAGTTCACCAAGGGCACAGAGGGCGAGGAGCGCGAGTTCCAGCTCGAGCTGCGTGTCCTCGCCGACGTGGGGCTCCTCGGCCAGCCGAATGCGGGCAAGTCCACCTTCATCCGCGCCGTATCGAGCGCCAGGCCCAAGGTCGCGGACTACCCTTTCACCACCCTCACGCCGCAGCTCGGCGTGGTGCGGGTGGGCATGGCCTCGAGCTTCGTAATCGCGGACATCCCGGGGCTGATCGAGGGCGCCTCCGAAGGCGCGGGCCTCGGCCACCAGTTCCTGCGCCACCTGTCGCGCACGCGGCTCCTGCTGCACATCGTGGACATCGCGCCGCTGGACGAGGGCGCCGACCCGGTCAAGGAAGCGAAGGCGATCGTCAAGGAACTCAAGAAGTACGACAAAGCCCTCTTCGACAAGCCGCGCTGGCTGGTCTTCAACAAGGTCGACCTCGACGAGAAGCACGACGCGAGGATCGCGAAATTCCTGAAATCCATGCGCTGGAAAGGCCCCTGGTTCAAGGTGGCCGCAATCAACAGCCAGGGATGCATGGAGGTCTGCCACAAGGTCGCGAAGTACCTGGCCGAGAACCCGGCCGGAGAATCGGCCGAAGCGGCGGCTGCGGGCCGGCCGTGAGCAGCTTGATCGCCGCCGCGAGGCGGCTCGTCATCAAGGTCGGGTCGTCGCTCGTGACCGACGAGGGACGCGGCCTCGACCAGGCCGCCATCGCCCGCTGGGCGGCGCAGATCGCGCAACTGCGCGCGCACGGCAAGCAGGTGATCCTCGTTTCCTCGGGCGCGATCGCGGAGGGCATCAAGCGGCTGGGATGGACCAAACGCCCCAGCGCGCTGCACGAACTCCAGGCCGCGGCCGCGGTCGGGCAGATGGGCCTCGTGCAATGTTATGAGACCTGCTTTCGCGAACACGGCATTGCCACGGCGCAGGTGCTTCTCACGCATGCCGACCTGGCCGACCGGCACAGGTATCTGAACGCGCGCTCCACGCTGCGCACGCTGCTCGAACTCGGGGTCATCCCCGTGATCAACGAGAACGACACGGTAGTGACCGACGAAATCAAGTTCGGCGACAACGACACGCTGGCGTCGCTCGTGACCAACCTCATCGAAGCCGATGCCCTCGTGATCCTCACCGACCAGGCCGGCCTGTACGACGCGGACCCGCGGCGCGCGCCCGCCGCCAGGCTGATACCCGAGGCGGCAGCAGACGATCCGCGGCTCGAAGCCTTTGCCGGCGGCACCGGCAGCGCGCTTTCCAAGGGCGGCATGCTGACCAAGGTGCTCGCGGCCCGGCGTGCGGCAAGGAGCGGCGCCCATACTGTGATCGCGTCCGGCCGCGAGCCCGGCGTGCTCACGCGGCTCGCGGCGGGTGAAAGGATTGGCACGCAGCTGAGCGCATCGACCATGGCGCTCGCGGCGAGAAAGCAATGGATGGCCGACCACCTGACCGTCAGCGGGCGGCTGACCCTGGACGCCGGCGCGGTGCGTGCCCTCGCGACGGGGGGCAAGAGCCTGCTGCCCATCGGCGTCGTGGCGGTGTCGGGCGAATTCGAGCGCGGCGCGGTAGTGGCGGTCGCAGGGCCCGACGGAGTGGAAATCGCGCGCGGCCTGGTCAACTACGCCGCGGCGGAAGCGCGCCTGATCATGCGCAAGCCCTCGAGTGAAATCGAGGGGATCCTCGGCTATGTGGACGAGCCCGAGCTCATCCACCGCGACAACCTAGTACTACTCTAGCGGGGAGGTCTGAGGAGGGGCGGCAAGCCCCTCTTCTCGTCGCGGGGAGGTCTGAGGAGGGGCGGCGGCCCCTCTTCTCGTCTAGCCGGGAGGTCTGAGGAGGGGCGGCAAGCCCCTCTTCTCGTCTAGCTAACGCTGGCGGGTGATATCCGTGTGGTTGCTCAAGGCGTTCGGGTGGATTCCGCGCTTCAGCGCGTCGAGGCCCTCGGCGCGATTCGATATGGGGATCCTGGCCGGGCAGAAAAAGTCGCGCGCCAGCACAAGGTACTGGCGCGTGACGGTCTTCACCTCCAACTCCTTCCACTTGCTGTCGCGCACAGGAACCCAGCTCTGGTCCGACGCGCGGCCGTTCGCGTAGGTCTTCATCTCGCTGCCCTTGCAACGCAGGCCGTTGTAGCTCACGTTCTCGGTGCCCGAACTGCTGCGCGCCACCAGCGTGAAGCGCACCACACCGTCCGGCCCGGATGATATCGACTCGGCGTCGATGAAGAAGCGGAAACTGGTAAGGGCACTCACCTCGAACCCGATCAGATTGCCGGGCTGCGGGAAGGCCGGAAGCTTCAGCTCGCCTTCCTTCCAGCCCCCCGGATCTTCCGTGGTCCCCAGGTACAAGGCCTCCGGATCGAAATCCGGCGAAAACTGATTATTGCGCTGGCCGAAGGCGCCGCCGCACGCCACCGCCAGGATGAGGGCGACGAACCACCTCAAGCGAGGTCGCTCACCAGCGACGTGCGTACCGCCTGGTCCGCCGCCTCAAGCGTCACGGTGTACACGGGATGGTCCACGCCCATGGCGAGCGCGACACCGTACTTCAGGGACTGGCGCGTTTCCTCGTCGAGCTGGAAGCGCAGGAAATGCACGGCGGCGGTCTTCTCGTCGTTCTCGCGCGGCAGGTCCTCATCGGCGATCGCATAGGCGCGCTTGCACCCTTCCGCCTGCAGCCAGACGCGATCCTCGATCCCCTTCAGCTTCGCGAGCATGCGCGCGCGCTCGGCGACGTCGGTGTACTCGATCATCATCGTAGCCTTGAAGTTGCTGCCGTCGGGAACCAGCGGGTTGTAGACGTCGAGCTCGTCCTGGATGCCGGACTCCTCGAAGGTGCGCTCGATGCGCAACATCTCCTGGATCTGGTAGCGGATGGTCAGCTCGTCCTCGAAAATGAGCGTGACATGGTCTCCAAGATGCACCGTGCGGTGCTTCTTGTGCGCGATCACTTTCGCACGGAATTCGTTGCGCTGCTTCGCGTAGGCTTCGAGCGACAGCAGGCTGTCTTTGGCGATATGGGTCATGGTCATGGTCATGGTCGAGTCGGGCGAAGTACGGGAGATTCCCGCGCCCCGCCCGGGGCTCTGCTGGTGGTTCAGTCGACCAGCGCGTCGAGGGCTTTCTGGAAGCGGTTGGCATGCGAGCGCTCGGCTTTCGCCAGCGTCTCGAACCAGTCCGCGATTTCCGTGAACCCTTCCTCGCGGGCCTGCTTGGCCATGCCGGGGTACATGTCGGTGTACTCGTGCGTCTCGCCGGCCACTGCGGCCTTGAGGTTGGCGCGCGAGCCGCCGATCGGCAGGTCGGTCGCCGGGTCGCCGACGGTCTCCATGTACTCCAGATGCCCGTGGGCATGCCCGGTCTCACCTTCGGCGGTCGAGCGGAACAGCGCCGCGACATCGTTCTGGCCTTCGATATCGGCCT
>JANNWA010000541.1:0-4582 GCA_031408275.1 Pseudomonadota bacterium | reverse complement strand
CAGGTACTCGCAGATCGCTAGAGAATCCCAGACCCGGAGCGCCCCGTCGACGAGGCTGGGCACCTTGCCCGCCGGCGAATACGCCAGGATCTGTTCCTTTGAACCGGGGCCGTACAGCGGGATACGGTGCTCGTCGAACGCAATGCCGGCGACCTTCATCGCGAGCCAAGGGCGCAGGGACCAGGAAGAGTAGTTCTTGTTCCCGATGATCAACCGCAATTCACTCACCTTTGCTGTTACCGGTGGCTGTTAGGGAGAGGGTGCGGGGGAACCGCCAGGTTCCCCTGCTCACTGCCTTCCTGCTACCTATGACTCTGCCGATAGCCGTCATACCGCTCGCGCGGCGCGCCGTGCCCGAGATACCCCGGCACCACGGCATCGAGCGGCGTGGCGGCAATGCCGAAGGGCAACGCGTCCGCCGAAACACTCGGCACGCGCATCGAGCGCAGGTTGTCCACCGTCATCAGCTTGACCGGCAGTTTCTCCATCACGCTCGCCTGCATCCAGGAGAACGCGCTGCCCAGCCCGACGATGAGGCGCTTGCGCCCTGTTACATGGCAAACGTACTGCACCAGTTCGCGCAGCGAGTACTCGCGCGGCCCTACGAGGTCGTAGCGCTTGCCCGCAGCGTCGCGCTCCTCGAGCGCGCGCACGATGGCCTCCGCGACGTCACCGACATACACCGGCTGGAATCGCGCATCCGGGCACGCCAGCGCGATCACCGGCAGCAGCGCCGTGATGTCTGCAAACAGGTTCAGGAACCGGTCATCCGGCCCGAATACGACCGACGGGCGGAACACGGTGACCGCCAGGTCCTCGGCGGCGAGCACGGCCTCCTCGCCCGCGCCCTTGGAGCGCAGGTATTCGCTCGGCGCGTCGCGCGAGGCGCAGAGCGCGCTCATGTGCAGGAGGCGCTTGACGCCCGCGGCGCGACACGCGGACACGGCGTGCTGCGCGAGCTCCACGTGGGCCTCGAAGAAATCCTGGCCGTAGCGGCCGCCCCCGTCGCTCGCCGGGCCCGCGGGCCGGCTGTGCAGCACGCCGGTCAGGTTGATCACCGCGTCGCGTCCCTGCACCAGGCCTTCGAGGACGCCCGGGGCCTTGACGTTCGCCTCGACCACTTCGACCGTGGGCAGCAGCAGCAGATGCCGCGCCCGGTCCCTGCGGCGCGTTGGCACAGTTACGTTGATCCCGCGGGCGGAGAGCAGGCTGACGACGTGGCGGCCGATGAATCCGGAACCGCCGATGACCAGGATGTTTTGGACTTTCATGTCGAAATTATGGCAGGTCTTCGTTGAACTTGTCGCCGGCCGCCTTGGCGGGGATCGTGCCCATGCGCGCCGTGAGCGGGACGCTCTTGCCTTCCATGAGCATGGCATACCAGTAGGTATTGGCCATGACCTTCTTCACGTAGTCGCGGGTCTCGTTGAACGGGATGCTCTCGGCGTAGATCGCGCCTTCGAGGGGTTTCACGTCGCGCCAGCGCCGCGCGCGGCCCGGCCCGGCGTTGTAGCCCGCCGAGACCATCACCGGATGGCCGAGGTCGTCGAGCACGAGCTTCACGTACCTCGCGCCGAGGGTGACGTTGGTGTCCACCTCGATCACGCGGCCCGGGCCGAGGGTGAGACCGATTTTCTGCGCCACCCAGCGCGCCGTCGTCGGCATCAGCTGCATGAGCCCCTGCGCGCCGGCCGAGGATTTCGCGTTGACCACGAACCGGCTTTCCTGGCGCGTGAGGCCGTACAGCCACGCTTCCTCGACCCCGAATGCCTGCGACTGCGCGCGGTAAGTCTCGCGATACGGCGCGAGGTACCGCACCCTGTAGTCGTGCACCGCCGTGGTCCGGTCGGCGGTGTTGATCGCCCGGTCGTAGAGCTCGGTGCGGCGCGCGAGCTCGGCGGCGGCAAGCAGCTGGGCGTCGTCCATGCTGCGAATCGAGAAGAACCATTCCCGCACGCCCTCGGTGCGCAGGTTCAGGCGGAAGAGCTCCAGCGCGCGGGCAAGGCCGGCGTTGGATTTCGCCTTCGCGACCTGCTCCTCGGTCGGCGGCGGGGCGAACGCTGGCACCGCGCCTGGCTGGCCGAGCGCCTCGCTTGCGAGCAACCCGTAGAAATCCGGCTGGCCTGCGATGCGCAGGTAATAGGCGCGGGCGCCATCCGCCTTGCCTTGCGCCGCGAGGCTGCGCGCATACCAATAGGACCAGGTCGGGTCGGTATGCGTTGCGACCGTCATCGCGTCGACGGCCTCGGCCACCATGGCCCAGTCCCCCGCGCGCAGCGCAGCGCGCACCTTCCAGGCGAGTTGTTCGTCCGAACGATCCGTGTCGCCTCCCCGCCGGTACCATTCGGCGGCTTCGGGCAGCAGGCGCTTGGCGGCCTCATAGGCGACGCCGCCCCAGAGATAGGCCCGGTCATCGGCCGGCAGGCTCTGGCCAATCTTCGAGTTGATGAACTCCGCGGCGATCCGCGGCTCGGTCCGCGCTAGCCGCACGACGGCAAACAGCAGCATCTCGCGGCGGCCGCGCGCTTCCAGGCCCTCTGGCGGCCGGGCGACCAGCTTCGCGGGACTGGTCGCCGCCAGGGCAAGCAGCTTCTCGTCGGGGCGCTCCCCTGGGGGCAGGTAGCCCATGGCATTCCGGGCAGCGGTCATCTGGCCGGCCTCGAGCAGCAGGCGCACCCGCCGCCAGACATGCTTCGCCGTGAACCTGCCGTACGCGATGGCCTCTTCGGCGACGGCCACGCACCCCTCCGGGAGTTCCTTCGGCTCGTGCCAGTATCGGCTGACCTCGTTGCGCGTGCTCTCGTCGCCGCGCGCGAGGCGCGAGGCGAGTGCGTAGCAGCGCGTGTCGGGATCGTCCACCGCCAACGCGGCGATCTCGAGGTCGAAGGTCTGCCAGTCGCGGCGCTTGCCGAGCACCTTCAGCCAGTCGGCGCGTAGCCGGTCGGCGAGATAACTCTCCGGATACCTGCCAAGGTAAGCGCGCACTTCTGTGGAGGGCATCTCTTCGAGCCGTAGCTTGAGTTGCCAGTACGCGACATACGGCAGGAGGACGTTGCCTTCAAGGGCCGCGGCGTGGCGGGCGAGCCTGACCGCGTCGCCGGCCCGGAAAGCTGCGTGCGCAGACAGGATCGCGTCATCGGCCGACCCGCGCAGCGGCGCGGAAAACGCCGCGCCGGAGGCCGCCAGGAAAGCCAATGCTATAGTGCAAAAATGCTTCGGAATCATGGACAAAGAATAACACAGCGAGACTTGCCCTAAGGTGCCCGCGGATGGATCCTGAAGCCCTGAAACAGTGGCGCAAGGAAGCTCGCGAGCGCTTGGTCGCCGCGCGACTCGCGCTCGGCCCGGATGAATTGCACGCCTTCCGTCTCTCGATTGACACCAGCATCGAGCGCGCGTTCCCCGACCTTGCGCGCGGCACCCTTGCGATCTGCTGGCCCTTCCAGAATGAATATGACCCTCGGTTCCTTGCGCACCGGCTGCGCGAGCGCGGGTCCAGGACCGCGCTCCCGGTGGTGGTGGCGCCACGGCAGCCGTTGATTTTCCGCGCCTGGAAACCGGGCGACGAACTCGCCAAGGGCGTCTACGACATCCCGTATCCGGCCGCAGGCGAACCCGTGGTGCCCGATTACGTGCTGGTCCCCATGAACGGGTTCGATGCGGGCGGCTACCGGCTCGGGTACGGCGGAGGATTCTTCGACCGGACGTTCGCGCACCTGCGCGCTCCCGGCTCCAATCGTCCCGTCGCGATTGGCGTGACCTACGAACTGGCGCGCATGGAAACCATCCACCCGCAGCCCCACGACATCCCGATGGATTACGTCGTCACCGAGCGCGGGGTGTTCCAGTGCGTCGAAGGCAAGGGAAAAGCAAACGACTAAGAACTGCAAAGCACACCGATAGCTGCCAATCAGCCTGCATCGGGTTGCTTGCATTGGAAATTAATTGTATATTGATGATGTTTATATAAATAATCATCCTAAATCATGGCACTACAGATCGCCAATCCCGTTGTGGTGGGCAAAGTCGAACGGCTGGCAAAGCAGACCGGTCTTTCCAAGACGGCCGTGGTCGACCGCGCGCTGGATCGCCTGATCAGCGATGCGGCCGGGGCCGCTCCCGGCGGGGCCGGACGCATGGCGGCACTGCTGGCCCAGCTCGACCGCATTCCAGAGCGCGCGGACGCATCCGACCCGCTGGAGTGGGACGAGCACGGCCTGCCGAAATGATCGTCGTGGACACCTCCGCCATCGTGGCGATCGCCTTCGGTGAGCCCGAGCGCGAAGCTTTCGTGCGGGCCGTCGAGCAGGCGGACAAAGCGCTGATCAGTACCGTGTCGGTGGTGGAAGCGCGCATGGTCGTGCATGGCCGGCGCGGACAGCGCGCGGTGGTGCTGGTGGACGATTTGCTGCGCTTGCCGATATTCGAAGCGGTCGCCCCGGGCTTGGCCGAAATGGATGCGGCCTATGCCGCTTTCGTCGCTTACGGCAAAGGCAGCGGGCACCCGGCGGCGCTCAACTTCGGCGACGTGTTCAGCTATGCGTTGGCCAAGGTGCGCGGCCTGCCCCTGCTGTTCAAGGGC
>JANNWA010000540.1:0-8428 GCA_031408275.1 Pseudomonadota bacterium | reverse complement strand
CGACCATCGGCGTGATGAGCGCGGTGCCGGTGCTGGGCGAGCCTATGAACTTCATGACCCGCCAGTCCAACGAGCCCTGGGTCCTCGCCAACGAACTCAAGCGGGACTTCAACGTGAAATCCGTGCCGATGGGCACCGAGGCCATCGACAAGGATATCAACGTGCTGCTCGTGATCCAGCCGCGCGACATCATGGAGTCGGCCGAGTACGCGCTCGACCAGTTCGTGCTGCGCGGCGGCAAGCTCATCGCGTTCGTCGACCCCTACATGTTCTTCGACCAGCAGCCCAACCCGATGATGCCGAACATGCCGGGCCAGCCCGGCATGTCCACGCTGCCGCGCCTGTTCAAGGCCTGGGGCATCAACATGGACCCGGGCAAGGTAATCGCGGACGTCACGTACGCCTCTGGCGCCGGCCAGCGTTACACGCCGACCGTGATCACGCTGAACAAGACCGCGCTGAGCCGCGATGACGTGGCCACCAGCCAGATCGACACGCTGCTGCTCGCGTTCTCCGGCGTGTTCGACGCCTCCAAGCCCGCCGAGGGCCTCAAGGTCACCGAGCTCGCGAAGACCTCGCCGAACTCGATGCTGGTGGACAACATCGTGGCCTCGGTCTCGGGCGACGCCGCCATGAAGGGCTTCGCGCCGGACAACAAGGCCAAGCCCCTCGCGCTGCGCCTCACGGGCAAGTTCAAGACCGCCTTCCCCGAGGGCAAGCCGGCGCCGTTTAACCAGGACAAGGACAAGAAACCTGCTGAGCCGGCCCCGCAGCTCAAGGAAGGCGCTGCCGAGAACTCGGTGGTGCTGGTGGCCGATGCCGACATGCTCGCCGACGGCGCCGCGGTGGAGGTGCAGAACATCCTCGGCCAGCGCGTGGTGGTGCCCTCCAACGGCAACCTCGCCCTGGTCCAGGGCATGGTCGAGCAGCTCGCCTCGGGCGACGACCTCATGAGCCTGCGCAGCCGCGCCTCGGGCTTTCGCCCGCTGACGGTAGTGCGCCAGATGGAGTCCGACGCGCAGAAGCAGTACTTCGGGAAAATCAAGGAACTTGAAGACGAGCTGCAGCAGACCACCGAGAAGATGCAGAAACTGCAGAAGCAGTCCGGCGGCGCCAAGACCGCGCAGATCATGTCGCCCGAGCAGCAGGCCGAACTCGAGCGCTTCAAGAAGCGCGTGATCGAGACCCGCCAGGTGCTCAAAGAGTTACGCAAGACCCTGCGCCAGGACGCCGAGGCCCTGCAGTTCTGGACCAAGGTCGTGAACATCGCGCTGATGCCGCTGCTCGTGACGCTCTTCGGCATCGGGTTCGCCGTGGCGCGCCGGCGCAAGGCGGCGGCCACTGCCGCATCGTCGGCCGCATCCATACCCGGCTCTTCGGGAGCATCGGCATGAACAAGCAGTTTCTGGTCATCCTCGGGGTGCTCGTCGTGATGCTGGGCGGCGGCGCTTTGGTCGTGTTCAAGCAGGGTGAATCCGCCAAGCCGGCAGTCGTCGCGCAACTCGGCCAGCCGTTGTTGAAGGGCCTCAAGGCGAGCGACATAGCGAGCATCTCGATCCGCGAGCCCAAGCAGTCCCTGACGCTCGCGAAGAAAGACAACCGCTGGACCATCGCCGAGAAGAGCGGCTATGCCGCCGACCTCGACCGCGTCACCGACCTCGTCGTGAAGGCAATCGAACTCAAGGCCGGCCAGGTCGAGCCGATCGGAGAGAAGGACCGTGCCAGGCTCATGCTGGCCGACAAGGGCGAAGGAGCAGGGACGGCCATGACGTTCAAGGCGGCCGACGGCAAGATCCTCGCCGAACTGCTGATCGGGAAGAAGTACTTCAAGAAGGAGCCCGAGGGCGATTCCTCAAAAGCCATTGGCGACGGCCGCTTCGTGATGCTGCCCTCCGACCCGAAACAGGTGTACACGGTCTCCGACCCGCTGCGCCAGGCGACCGCCGAGACCAGCCAGTGGATCTCGAAGGAGGGCCTCGCGATCGAACGCGTCAAGGTGCTCGAGGTGAAGCCCGCCGAGGGCAGCGACGGCTACAAGATCGAACGAATCACCGACGGCATCGACTGGAAGCTCGATCGTGCCACCGCCGGACAAAAGCTCGACGTGTCGCGCGCCAATGCCGCCTCGTACAGCCTGAACAAGCTCGAGATCGAGGACCTCGCCGCCGCGGACGCGAACACGGGCCTCGACAAGGCCACGGTCGTGACCGCCGTCACCTTCGACGGCCTCACCTATACATTGCGAATCGGCCGGACCGAAAAGGACAAGACCTTCGTCAAGGCCGAGGTCGAGGGCACGCCCAAGCGCGAGCCCGGTGCGGCGCCCAAGGACGAGAAGCCCGAGGCCAAGGAAAAGCGCGAGAAGGCCTTCGCCGAAGAGCTGAAGAACCTCGAAGAGCGCGTGGCGCGGGAAAAAACCCTGAAGGACTACGTGCTGGTGGTCTCGGCAAAGAAGCTCGCGGACACCCTGAGGAAGCGCGGCGATCTGCTCGAGCAGAAGAAACCCGACGCCAAGAAGTAAGTCCGGGGAGATTGGCATGGCCGCACTCTATCGGGCGGCTCCCAGCCTCTGTTCGAACGCCACCTCCACGGTGGCGTTCGCATCCCCAAGCCACACCTGACCGTCCTGGATGTTGCAGTTGAGCTGCATGTTCTTTCCGGCGAGCCGGCCCAGCGCCTGGGTGGTTTCCTGCGGCAGGTGGATCACCGTGAGGTTGTCCGAGCGGGCGAGGCCCGCCTCGGACTGCTTCCACCACAGGTCCGTGCCGCGGCCGTAGCAGTACACGAACACGCGTTCCGCGCGGCCGCAGGCGCGGCGGATGCGCTTTTCGTCCGGCAGTCCCACGTCGATCCACAGCCGGATCGCGCCGGTCAGGTCCTTGTCCCAGAGGTCGGGCTCGTCGTCGCTCCCGATGCTGGCCCCGAAAGCGAGTGAATCGCCGGCGTGCAACGCAAACGCCAGCACGCGAACCATCATCCGCTCGTCGGTCTCGGAAGGATGCCGCGCAATGGTGAGCGCATGGTCGCGGTAATAGTTCCTTTCCATGTCCGCGATCTGCAGGTTCGCGCGGAAAATGGTTGCCTTGAGTGCCATGCCGCGATTGTAGGCGCAGCCCGCTTGCACGGGCTATTATCGGCGATACATCAACGGACTTGAACGGAGAAGGCGATATGGCAAAGGCAAAGGCAAGGCACATCCTCGTGGAAACCGAGGCGCAGTGCCAGGAACTGAAGAAGCAGATCGAGGCGGGCGCGGACTTCGCGGACGTGGCGAAGCAACACTCCTCCTGCCCCTCCTCACGGCAGGGCGGCGACCTCGGCGAATTCGGCCCCGGCCAGATGGTCCCGGAATTCGACAAAGTGGTGTTCAGCGCCGAAGTGAAGAAGGTGCAGGGCCCCGTCAAGACGCAGTTCGGATTCCACCTGCTCGAAGTCACCGAACGCGCCGACTAGCCTCCCCGTGAAGGGGTAATATGGGCTCAGGGCAATCACCGGACAGCGGTCGAATGCATTACCTCCAGGCAGGCCAGGGCACTCCCCCGATCGCGTTCGTCCACGGATTTGCCTGCACGCACGCCGACTGGCAGCCGCAGGTCGATTTCTTCAGCGCCACCAACGCGGTGGTCGCCTGCGACCTGCGCGGGCACGGCGCGACGCCTGGCGATTCGACCGACTGCTCGATCGAGACCTACGGCGCAGACGTGGCCGCGCTGCTGGCGGAATTGAAGTTGCCGCCGGCGATCCTCGTCGGCCACAGCATGGGCTGCCGCGCAGTCCTGCAAGCCTACCTGTATGCACCCGAAAGAGTGGCGGCGGTGGTCCTGATCGACGGCAGCCGCCTGGGCTTCGGCGACCCCGTGGTCGCCGAACGCGTGATGAACGAGCAGCTGCGCGCCACGGGCTACGGCGTGTTCGCGCGGCGCCTCTTCGATGAAATGTTCGTCGTGTCGAGCGACCCAAAGCTGAAGGCGGCGATCCTCGAGCGCGCGCTGCAACTGCGCTCGGAGATCGGCGGCACGCTGTTCCCGCGCATGGTGGGGTGGGACGCGCGCCGCATGGAGGCCGCCCTTGCCGCCGTGCGCGTGCCGCTGATGGTGATCCAGAGCACGACCATGAACGCCGAGCGCATCCGGGTCTCGCTCTCGGCCGGCCAGAGTTCGCCGTGGCTGGACCTCGTCAAGTCCCGCGCGCCCACCGCGCGCATCGAAATCGTGCCCGGCTCGGGCCACTTCCCCCAGCTCGAAGCGCCCGAAAAGGTCAACGCGCTGCTCGCGGACTTCGCCGCGAAGCTTTCCTAGCGGCAGGTTTTTTCGCGGCGTTCTTCCTCGGCAGCGGCGCCGGGTTCGGCACCGCTTCCATGTGCGTGAACGCCCCGCCCTGGTACAGCTTGCCCACGGGGTGCTCGACCTCGTTGCGCGCGAGTATGTCCTTCGCGTACGCCTCGCTGTCGTCCTGCGGCTTGTAGCCCAGCCGGTAGGCGTTGGAGTTGTCGTACCAGGAACGCGTGTTGCCCGACACCCCGTAGACGATCTCGAAGCGGATGTCCGGGTGGTCGATGCCGATCGACACCAGTTGCGCGAGATCGCGCGGGGTGAGAAGGATCGAGAGCCTGCGCTTGTCGATCGGCTCTGCGTTCACGTTCCCGATGCGCATGAGGAAGACTTCCATGCCGTACTTGTCCGAATACAGGCTGCCGAGCGCTTCGCCGAACACCTTGGACACGCCGTAGCGGCCGTCGGGCTTGATGTACACGGTGTGGTCGATCTTCTTCGTGCGCGGATAGAACCCCACCGCATGGTTGCTGGTGGCGAACAGGATCCGCTTCACGCCGTTCCGGCGCGCCGCCTCGAAGATGTTGTAGCAGCCGATGATGTTGGCCTGCAGGATGCCTTCCCACGGGCCTTCCACCGAGTATCCGCCCAGGTGCACGAGCGCGTCCACGCCCTTCGTGATGCGCAATGCGTCGGCCAGGCGCGAGATGTCCGCCTTCATGAACGACTCGCCCCTGGCCTTGTCCTTTAGAGGGCGCAGGTCGGACAGGCGCAGCTTGTAGCGGCCGGCGAGTTCGCGGCGCAGGTGGGTGGCGACGTCGCCGGACGCGCCGGTGATGAGGATGGTCTTGGTGGACATGGGGCCTCCTGTGCGGTTCGTGGCAGACTACACCATCGCCTCCCCGCGGCCGGTACATGGGTCGTCACGATCCCGTACGGAATGGACAAGCCGGGCGTGTCTTTAGAACGTGAATTTTCAAGATTATGTTTTAAAAGCCTAGAATGGGAGCGGTCTGCATGTCAGTTTGTGAATCGGTATCGGTACATTTAATGGCGCATGGAGAATGGGCCTGAACCCGAACTCGCGCAAACACGCTGCGCTCCGCATTGCATGGGCTGCCGCGACAGCGATGCTCGTTCTGCTGTCGCCAGCCACGCGGGCCGGTGAGTCTCCCAAGGCCGCCTTCACCGACAGCGAGATCAAGCTGATCCTGTCCCACGGCCCCTGGCCCCTCCCGCACCGGACCGACCCGACCAACCGCGCCTCGGGCAAGACGGACGCGATCGAACTCGGCACGCGCCTCTTCTTCGACCAGCGGCTGTCCGCCAACGGCAAGATGGCCTGCGGGAGCTGCCACGTCCCGGAGCGCAACTGGACGGACAACCGGACGCGCGGCATGGGCTCCACCGAGGTCGACCGCAACACGCCGACGCTTGCGAACCTGCGCACGCAGCACTGGTTCGGCTGGGACGGCGGCGCGGACAGCCTCTGGTCGCAGAGCCTGCGGCCGATCCTCGACAAGCGCGAGCTGGGCGCCACGGCAAGGCACGTGGCGCAGCTGGTGCGCAGCGACGAGCAGGTGTCCTGCCGCTACCGCAAAGCGCTGGGTGCCCCGCCTTCGGCCACGGATGACGAGGAAGTGCTGGTGGGCGTCGGCAAGGTGCTGGCCAGCTTCCAGGAAACGCTGGTGACCGCCGCCACGCCGTTCGACCGGTTCCGCGACGGCCTCGTCAAGGGCGCACCGCAGGACACCCTGTCATATTCCGAGCCCGCCAGGCGCGGCCTGAAGATCTTCATCGGCAAGGGCGCCTGCGCGACCTGCCACAGCGGTCCCAACTTCACCGGCGGGGAGTTCTTCAACACCGGTCTGTCGCGGTTCGAGCCGCAGGGCAGGCCCGACCCCGGCCGCCCGGAAGGCCTCCGCCAGGCCAGGGAGAGCCGCTTCAACTTGCTGAGCCAATACAACGACGACGCTACCGGCGCCAGCTCCGAACTTCTGCGCAAGGCAGTTCTGGAAAAGACCATCCCCGGCGAGTTCAAGGTGCCGTCACTGCGCAACCTGCTGATGACCGCGCCCTACGGCCGCGACGGACGCGTCGACACCCTCACGGAGGTGATCGGGCACTACTCCGGGCTCGACCCCGTCCGCCTGCGCGAAAAAAGCGGCGCGAAGGACGGCCCGCGGGGAAAGCCGCTGCAGCTCACTCCGGGCGAGCAGTCCGACCTGCTCGTGTTCCTCGAAAGCCTGAGCACGTTCACCAACGCCTGGCGGCCAGAGGAAGGCGGGCACTGCAACTGATCAGGCGTCCAGCCGCCGGATCTCCGCCTTCGCCCCCGGCAGCCACACCCGCACCATCATCGGCACCAGCTTCTCCAGCGTGCCGTAGACGTCCATGCCGAAGATATTGCTGCGCGTGTGGGGAAAAGCGACGGCCGCGTGCAGCACCATCGCCAGCTCGAGTTCAGCGCCGGTGACCTTGCGGCCCGGCTTGTCCGCGAGACCCGCCTCGTGCCGCAGCTCGCGGATCATGGGGCCCAGGATCCGCGTGGCGAGCGTCCCGCTGAAATTGCCCGAAGCGTGCATGCCCAGCAGCCCGGCGCGCGTCCACAGGCGTGCGTTGTCGCGGTCGATGTTGCCGCGGTACTCGACGAAGAAGCGGGACAGCCGTTTCTCGTAGGGGATCGAGCGGTCGACGAGCAGCGCATCCCACTGCGGCTTCCAGCGGGCCGCGAACAGCCGCTCGATCACGCGGGCCTGCAACACCTTACCGCTGGGAAAGCACCGCCGGAACACCGCGGGCGTCACCCGCGCCGCGCGCGCGATGCGCGAAAGCGGCACGTCGAACCCGTGCTCGGCATAGAGGTGCCAGGCCGCATCGAGGATGCGCGCCTCTGCGGCCGCCTGGCCGGGGGATGGACTGCTTGCTCGTGGCATGGTTGACTCCGGTTATATGAAAACCCTGCTTCGCAGCATTGTCCTCGCCTTTGCCGGTCTTGCGCTGGCCCCGTTCGCAACCACGGCCCAGGCGCAACCCTACCCCGCCAAGCCGGTGCGCCTGATGGTGCCGTGGGCTGCGGGCGGCACCACCGACATCCTCGCGCGCATCCTCGGCCAGAAGATGGCCGAGAAGTGGGGCCAGCCGGTCGTGGTGGAGAATCGCGGCGGCGCGGCGGGCAACATTGGCACCGAGGCCGTGGTGCGCGCTCCCGCCGACGGCTACACGCTGCTGCTCGGCACGATGAGCACGCACGCGATGAACCAGTTCCTCTACGCGGGCATGAACTTCGACCCGGTGAAGGACCTCGCGCCGATCTCGCTCGTAGCCAATGTCGCGACCGTCCTCGTGGTGCACCCGTCGCTGCCGGTGAACAACGTAAACGAGTTAATCGCGCTGGCGAAGTCCAAACCCGGCCAGCTCAATTTCGCCTCGGGCGGAGTCGCCAGCTTCAACCAGCTGTGCGCGGAGCTGCTCAAGATGACGGCGAAGATCGACATCGTCCACGTCCCCTACAAGGGCGGTGGCCCGGCGGTGGCCGACCTCGTCGGCGGCAAGGTGGACCTGCTGTTCACCGGAGCGCCGGTGACGATTTCGCACATCAAGGCCGGCCGCCTCAAGCTCCTCGCAGTCACCGATTCGAAGCGCGCGGCCGCACTGCCGGACACGCCCACGGTAAGCGAGTCCCTGCCGGGCTTCGAGTTCAACAACTGGTACGGGATCATGGCGCCGGCCGGGACGCCTCGCCCGGTGATCGACTTCCTCAATGCGGAAGTCCAGAGGATCCTCACGCTGTCCGAAGTCCGCGAAAAGTTCGCGGCGCTCGGCGCGGACCCGACGCCCGGCACGCCGGAAAGGTTCGGCCAGGTCATGGCGGCGGACGCCGAGAAGTGGGGCAAAGTCATCAAGCAGGCCGGCGTGCGCGCCGACTAAGGAATGGAGGCATTGACGATCCTCGTCTGCGTGGTGTTCCTTGCGCTCGCCGCCTGGCATGATGACGGTGGGGGTCGCGGGGGTGGGGGCTACCGCCAGCCCTTGATCCTCGGATGACGCATACATAGCGTATATGCTATAATCTCCCCATGGGCTGGCAGGTCACCTTCTACAGTTCCAGGCTCGAGAGGGAAATACTGGACCTTCCGGCAGGTTTCGTTGCGCGG
>JANNWA010000539.1:0-2553 GCA_031408275.1 Pseudomonadota bacterium | reverse complement strand
TCAGGTGGTGCTTGTCATCGACCCCGCGCACCTCGCGCAGCCGGTCCATTGCATCCTTGTCGCCGATGTGGCAACCCAATGCGTAGCAGGAGTCGGTCGGATAGGCGATCAGCCCCCCCTGCCGCACGATGTCGGCCGCCTGCCGGATCAGTCTCGGCTGGGGATGCGTAGGTTGGACACTGAAGTATTGCGACACGGTTTTGCGGCAGCCCTACAGCTGCCAGTCGTGCCAGACCGGCCTGAGGTGGCCGGCGAGCTGGGGCAGTTTCCCGAAGTCCGCGGTACCTTCGCCCGGCGCGTGGAAGTCCGAGCCGCGCGACACGAGGAACGCGTGACTTTCCGCGATCGCCGAGAACAACGCGTACTGGTCGGGCGAGTGGCTTCCCGTGATGACTTCGATCGCCTCCCCGCCCGCCACCCGGAATTCACGCAGCAGGTCCGCCAGCGCGCCCGAAGACAGGCCATAGCGCCCGGGATGCGCAAGCACCGCCCGGCCGCCGGCCGCGAGGATCCAGCCGATCGCGGTGGCCAGGTCCGCCCATTCGTGCGGAACGAACCCGGGCTTGCCCGGAACGAGGAACCGCTTGAACACCGCCCTTGTATCGGGAACCACGCCTATCTCGACGAGGTAACGGGCGAAATGGGTCCGGCCGATCAGGCCGCGGTTGTCCGCATACTTCATGGCGCCCTCGAACGTGCCCGGGATTCCGGCCTGCGCGAGGGCTTCTCCCATGCGCTGCGCACGGCCGATCCGGCCGTTGCGCACTGATTCGAGCCCTTCCAGCAGAGTGGCGTCAGCCGGGTCGATCCGCAGTCCCACGATGTGCACCGTCGCGCCCCGCCACGTTACCGACACTTCGACACCGTCCACGAAGGCGATCCCCGCCACCAGCGCGGCCTCGCGCGCTGCCGGCAGCCCGCCGACCTCGTCGTGATCGGTCAGCGCGAGCACATGCACCCCCTGTGCGGCCGCCCGTGCAACCACGGCGGCGGGCGCAAGCGCGCCGTCCGAAATCGTGGAGTGGCAATGCAGGTCGAACTCCACGCCGGCGTTGACACCCGTGTTCATCTGCCGGCGCCCGCCACAAGGAAGTCCTCGGCGAGGAAATCCTCGATCAGACGCGCAACCCGCTCCGGCTGGTCGTGGTGCAGCATGTGCCCGGCTTCCTGCACCGTCGCGTAGCGCAGATCCTTGTAGGCCGCGCGCCTCTCGGCGTAATCCTCCGAATCGATGCCGATCTGCTTGAGCGTCTTCGATTCGGCGGCATCGACCCACAGTACGGGTGCGGTGACGTTCTGCCAGAACGCGAGCGTCTCCTCCAGGCGCGAGAGCGTCGCGTTCACGATCTTGTGCGCCGGGTCGCTGCGCAGTTCCACCTTGCCCTCGGCGGCCTCCTTGCCCCAGTGGCGCGCGAGAAACTCAGCTCGATCCCGCGTGAGCCGGGGATTGTTCTTCTGCAGCCTGTCGGCGAGCGCGGCAAAGCTGTCGTAGGGCCGCAGGCCGGGCGGTTCGCGCAGTTCGTCCAGCCAGCGCTTCAGCCGTGCCGGCGCCTGGTCGGACCTCGTGCGCGACATGCCGAAGCCCTCGAGGTTCACGAACTTCGCGATCCGTTCCGGCCGGGTCCCAGCGTAAATCGAGGCGACGTTCCCGCCGAGGCTGTGACCGACGAGGTTGACCGGCGCATCGGGCTGGATGTGCTCGAGCAACTGGTCGAGGTCCCCGACATAATCGGAAAACCAGTAGCTGTCTGCCTTGACCCAGTCGGACAGGCCGTAGCCGCGCCAGTCGGGCGCGTAGATGTCCCACCCTGCCTCGAGCGCATCGACCAGGAACTGGAAAGAGGCGGAGACATCCATCCAACCATGCAGCAGAACCATGCTGCGGCCGGCGCGACCCGGCCAGTGCCTCACGTGGTAACGGAGGCCGCGGATTTCGAAAAACAGGGAGTCGCTCTGGCGCATGGCGGGCGCGATGATATCAGCCCGACCCCCGTGACCGCGTTTCAGGCGAAGGCGAAATCCACGCCCGGCGGGCGGCCCGACACGATGTTGGCAATCGCGTTGCCCGACCCGCAGGCCAGCGTCCAGCCGAGCGTGCCGTGCCCCGTATTGAGGAAGAGATTCCCGTAGCGCGTGCGACCGATGACCGGCGCGTTGGTCGGCGTCGCCGGCCGCAGCCCCGCCCAGGATTCCACCTGCACCGCGTCCGCAATCCCCGGAAACAGCCGGGTCACCCGCGCGAGGATCGCCGAACAGCGCACCGCGTTGATTTCACGGCCGTATCCGTTCAATTCCGCCGTCCCGGCCGCGCGCAGCCTGTCGCCCAGCCGCGAAATCACGACCTTGCCTTGCTCGTCGCTCAGGCTCACCGTGGGCGCGAGTTCCGCGGTTCGCGGCGAAAGGGGAATCGTGATCGAGTATCCCTTCAGCGGATACACCGGGATGCGAATCCCTAGCGTCCGAAGCAGCAAGGGACTGTAGCTTCCCAGCGCCACCACAAAGGCGTCCGCCTCGAGGCGCCGGGCCGGCCCGCCGGCAAGGCGCACTGCGGCG
>JANNWA010000538.1:0-8348 GCA_031408275.1 Pseudomonadota bacterium | reverse complement strand
ACGGGGGAACCCGCCGTGAGGGTTCCCCTGTACCGATCGTCGGGGGAACCCGCCGTTAGGGTTCCCCTGTTCACATCTTGCACGCGGCCATCATTGCAGGATCGTCGTCGAGGGCTTTCACGGCAATGCCCTGCACGCGGTTCTCGTTGCCGACGACCTTGCGCAGGTAGTGGTCGTGCACCGGGTTGTGCGCTTTCGACAGGCGCATCGGGCCGCGCGGGCTGTCGATCTTTGCCGCTTCCATCGCCTTGATGAGGTCGGCCTTGCGAGTAAAGTCGCCCTTGACCGCTTTCATGCCCGCATCGATGAGCAGCCCGGAGTCGTACCCGGCCACCGCGTATACGTCGGGCTGGAGCTTGAACGTCTTCGCGTAAGCCAGGCGGAAGGCCTTGTTCTTTGGCGTCTCCAGCCCATCGCCATAGTGCAGCGTCGTCTCCACCCCTTCGCCCGCTCCGCCAATCGCGTCCAGCACGCCCTCGGTCAGGAAGCCGGGACCCACCAGGGGGATGGTCTTCATCAGTCCCGCCTGCTGGTAATCCTTGACGAACTTGCCGGCGCCGCCACCGGCGAAAAACGCGAACACCGCGTCCGGCTTGATCGCCGCGATCTCGGTGAGCAGCGCCTGGAACTCGACGTTCGGGAACGGCAGCCACAATTCCTTCGTGATCTTGCCGCCGCCCTTGAGGTAGGCGTCCTTGAATCCCTTCACGAACTCCTCGCCCGCGGCATAGCGCCAGGCGATGGTGACCATGTTCTTCACGGCCGGGCGCTTGGCCATCACCGTGCCCATTGCGAAACCGGACTGCCAATTTGAGAACGAGGTGCGGAAGATGTTCGGCGCACACAGCGGACCGGCCGCCTCCTTCAATCCCGCGTTCGGAATGATATGCAGCACGCCAGCCTCCTTGGTCACGCGGATCATTCCCGCCACAACCCCGGAGTGCACCGTGCCCAGCACCAGGTCGACCTTGTCTCGCGTCACCAGCCGGTTGACGTTGTCGGTGGCCTTGGAAGGATCGGACTCGTCGTCCACTTTGACGAACTCGACCTCGCGGCCGCCGAACTTGCCGCCCGACTCCTGCAGCGCCAGCCGGAAACCGTTCTCGATCGCCACGCCCAGCGGCGCGAACGTGCCGGTATAGGGCAGCATCAGCCCGATTTTCATCTTCGCGCCCTGCCCGCGCACAATCGCCGGGAAGCCCGCCACACCGGCAACCACTGCACCCGCTTTCAGGAAGCTCCTGCGATCGATTTTCGCGCTCTTGTTGTCCATTCCCCACTCCTTGATTTATGTAGGCTTTGCCTAGGCGGTGAAGGATGCCGAACCCAACCGGCCGAGTCAACTTGGAACCGCATGCGACGATGCAGTAAAGTGCACCCTCCAGAGCCGTGCCAAGAGGATTTCCCGCAATGATCAGCGCCGAGCAGAACGAGCTCATGACCCGCGTGGGGCCAGATACCCCCGGCGGACGCCTGCTGCGCAATTACTGGCAGCCGGTTGCGCTGGCCGACGAACTCCAAGGCAAACGCCCCGTCCGCCCGGTCCGGCTGCTGGGGCAGGATTTCGTGCTGTTCCGGGACGAAACCGGTCGTTACGGACTGCTGGACCGCGACTGCCCGCACCGCGGTGCCGACCTCGCATACGGCCGGGTCGAGGACGGCGGGCTGCGCTGCGCGTTCCACGGCTGGCTCTTCGACGTCGCCGGCCAGTGCCTCCAGACTCCCGCCGAGCCGGAAGGCAGCAAGCTCGCCGGGCGCATCAGGCAGAAATCCTATCCCGTGGTGGAAAAAAGCGGGATGCTGTTTGCCTATCTGGGAGAAACCTCAGGAGGAACTGCGCCCCCAGCCTTTCCCGCCTTCGACTGCTTCGTTGCCCCGCAAACCCACACCTTCGCGTTCAAGGGCCACCTCGAGTGCAACTGGCTGCAGGCGCTGGAGGTAGGCATCGACCCGGCGCACGCCTCGTACCTGCACCGGTTCTTCGAGGACGAGGACACCTCGGCAAGCTACGGCAAGCAGTTCCGCGGCGCCTCGGCCGACTCGAGCATGCCGATCACGAAAGTGCTGCGCGAGTTCGACCGGCCCGAGATCAGCGTGGACAAGACCGCCTACGGCCTGCGCCTGATCGCCTTGCGCAAGCTGAGCGACGCCGACACCCACGTGCGCGTCACCAACCTGATGTTCCCGCAGGCGTTCGTGATCCCGATGAGCGCGGAAATGACGATCTCGCAGTGGCATGTGCCGGTGGACGACCACCACTGCTACTGGTACGCGATCTTCACGAGCTTCACCGGCCCCGTGGACAAGCAGGCGATGCGCGACCAGCGCCTGCAGCTCTACACGCTGCCGGACTACAAACCGCGCATCAACAAGTCGAATCACTACGGCTTCAACCCCGACGAGCAGCGCGCCTCGACCTATACCGGCATGGGCAACGACATCAACGTGCACGACCAGTGGGCGGTGGAGTCGCCCGGCCCGATCCAGGACCGCACGCGCGAGCACCTTGGCACGACCGACAAGGGCATCATCGCGTACCGGAAACTGCTCGTCGACGCGATCGAGAAGAATGCCGCGGGCGCAAAGCCCCTGATGGTGCTGGACGAGGCGGCCGCGGGCGCCCTCACCGGCCCGCCCTCCATCGACGGCATCGGCCCCACCAGCACCTGGAACGACTACTGGCAGGAAGCCGACGCGAACCGCCGCCGCGCCTCACCCTGGGCCTCCGCGCGCCTCGCCAGGGAGCCCGCATGAGCGGCACCGGAAGTTTCGTCGAGCGGCATGGCCTCTGGACGAAAGACCAGCACCTCGCCGCCACGGCGCTGCTGACCGAATTCCGGACCCGCAACATCGAAGTCGTGCGGTTTTCGTTTCCCGACCAGCACGGCATCCTGCGCGGCAAGACCCTCACCGTGGCCGAGGCGGCCAAGGTCCTCGCCGAAGGCGTAACGCTCACCACCACGCTGCTCGCCAAGGACACCTCCCACAAGACGGCCTTCCCGGTGTTCTCGCGCGGCGGCGGGTTCGACATGCCCGAGATGCAGGGCGGCGCGGATTTCATGATCGTGGCCGACCCTTCGACCTTTCGCGTGCTGCCGTGGCTCGAGAACACGGGATGGGTGCTGTGCGACGCGTACTTCGGCAACGGCAAGCCGGTGCCGTTCGCCACGCGCACGCTGCTGCGCGACGCGGTTGCGAAGCTTGCTGCGACGGGGCATGAGTTGCTTACCGGGCTCGAAGTCGAATTCCACGTGTTCAGGGTCACGGACCCGCACATGCGCCCGCAGGACGCGGGGCAACCCGGCGAACCGCCCGGTGTGGAACTGCTCTCGCACGGCTACCAATACCTCACGGAGCTGCGCGCCGACCTGATCGAGCCGGTGGGCGAACTGTTGCGCAAGCACCTGCAGGAACTCGGCCTGCCCCTGCGCTCGCTCGAGGTCGAGTACGGCCCGAGCCAGTTCGAGTTCACGTTCGGGCCCCAGACGGCCCTGCTCGCGGCGGACTCGATGATCCTGTTTCGCAGCGCAGCCAAGCAGATCCTGCGCCGCAACGGCTACCACGGCACCTTCATGTGCCGGCCGCGCATCCCGAACGTGATGTCCTCCGGCTGGCACCTGCACCAGTCGCTGCGGCGGCCGGACGGGAGCAATGCTTTCGCGCCATCTGAGGGCAGCGCGCAGCTGTCCCCGCTCGGGCAGCAGTACCTGGCCGGATTGCTCGCGCATGCGCGCGGGTCAAGCGCCCTGTCGACGCCGACGATCAACGGCTACAAGCGCTACCGGCCCAATTCGCTCGCGCCCGACCGCGTGCTCTGGGCGCGAGACAACCGCGGCGCAATGCTGCGCGTGCTGGGCGGCGTCGGCGACCCGGCCACACGAATCGAAAACCGCGTGGGCGAGCCGGCGGCGAATCCCTACCTGTACTTCGCATCGCAGATCCATTCGGGCCTCGACGGCATGGCCCGCAAGCTCGATCCGGGCCCTTCGGCGGACGAGCCCTACGCATCCAAAGCCGAAGCCCTGCCCGCGACGCTGTCCGAGGCGCTCGACGCATTGCGCGCGGACGACTACCTCAACCAGTGCCTGGGCCGCGGCTTCGTGGACTATTTCTGCCGCCTCAAGGAATCCGAAATCGCGCGCTTCAACCTCGAGGTCACCGAGTGGGAACACCGCGAATACTTCGAGATGTTCTAGTTTGAGGGTCGCCTACATCCTGCAGGACGGCACGCGCCGCGAAGTCGAAGCGGCCAAAGGCGCGAGCGTCATGGAAACGGCGATCAAGAACAACGTGAAGGGCATCGACGCTGAATGCGGCGGGTGCCTGTCGTGCGCGACGTGCCATGTATATGTCGATCCGGCATGGTTCGACAAACTCCCCGAACCTGACGAGGACGAGGCCGACATGCTGGGCTTCGTCGCGGCGGAACGGCAGCCTACGAGCCGCCTCTCCTGCCAGATCATCGTCAGCGACGCGCTGGACGGCCTCGTGGTGCGCATCCCGCCGACGCAGACCGCCACCTGATGACGTTCGACTAAATGCATATCGCCGTCATCGGCACCGGCATCGTCGGCGTATGCAGCGCCGCGTGGCTGCAGCGCGACGGGCACGCGGTCACCTTCATCGACCCGCGCGAACCCGGCGAGGCCTGCTCTTTCGGCAATGCAGGATCCCTCTCGCCCTCGGCCTGCCTGCCGGTAGGCATGCCGGGGATGTGGAAGAAGGCGCCGGGGTGGCTCCTCGACCCGCTCGGGCCGCTGACGATCCGCTGGCCGTACCTGCCGGTGGTGATGCCCTGGCTGGCGCGATTCCTCGGACACTCTTCGCCCGCCGAAGTCGTGCGCATCGCCACCGCACTGCGCGGCCTGCTCGCGCCGATCTTCGAGGCCTATGGGCCGCTGCTCGAGCGCGCCGGTGCGCAGGACCTGGTGCGCCGCTCGGGATGCCTCTATGTGTACTCCTCGCGCGACACGGCGCGGCAATGGCAATGGGGCATGGACCTGCGCCGCAAGCTGGGCGTGGACCTGCGCGACGTCGAGGAAGACGAACTCGTCGAACTGGAACCCGACCTGCGTGGCAAGTTCCGCTTCGGGCTGCTCGCGCCGGAGAACGGCTCCACGCTCGATCCCTCCAAGCTGGTGAAGGCGATCCATGCGCAGTGCGTCCGGGACGGCGCGACGACCGTCAAGGCGTCCGTGACCGGGTTCGTGCGCCCGGGCTCGCGCGTGAGGGAATTGAAACTGGACAACGGTTCGACGCTCGCCTGCGACGGTGTGGTGGTGGCCGGCGGAGCTTGGTCCGCCTCGCTCGCGGGCGAACTCGGCAACCGCATCCCGCTCGAGACCCAGCGCGGATACCACGTGACCGTGGCGAGTTCCAACCTCAAGCTGAGCCACACGGTGATGGCGCTCGAGCACAACCTGATGATCAACCCCATGGCCATGGGCCTGCGCCTTGCGGGGTCGGTGGAATTCGCCGGGCTCAAGGCCGCGCCGAACTACCAGCGGGCCGGCCTGCTGCTCGCCAAGGGCCGCGAGTTGTTTCCGCACCTCGATGCGAGCCGCACCTCCGAGTGGATGGGCCATCGGCCCTGCCTGCCCGACAGCCTGCCGGTGATCGGCGCGGCGCCTGGCACGGAGAATGCGTGGTTTGCGTTCGGGCACGGCCACGTGGGGATGTGCGGCGGCGCCAGCACGGGCCGCGAAATTGCCAACCTGGTCGCGGGCCGCGCGCCGCAGGTGGACCTGAAACCTTTTCGCGCCGACCGATTCTAGAGGAATGACCGTGAAATCACTGTTGAAGCTACTGCTGGCCTGCGTGCTCGCGACTGGTGCAACCGCCGCATTTTCGCAGCCCTACCCGAACAAGGTGGTGCGCATCGTGGTGCCCTTCCCGCCCGGCGGCAGTACCGACCTGCTCGCGCGGCGCCTGTGCGAAAAGCTGCAGGCCTCGATGGGGCAGTCGTGCATCGTGGAGAACAAGCCGGGCGCGGGCGGCGCGGTGGGATCGGAGTACGTGGCCAAGTCCGCGCCCGACGGCTACACGTTGCTGCTTGGCGTCACTGGCTCGCACGGCATCAGCGTGAGCCTGAACCCAAAGCTGCCCTACCACCCGCTGAAGGACTTCGCGCCGATCTCGGCGCTGGTCACCACTTCACTCGTGCTCGTGGTCGGTCCGACGTTCCCCGCCAACACGCTCGCAGAGTACGTGGCCTACGCCAAGGGAAAACCCGAGCAGGTGACGCACTCCTCGCCCGGCAACGGCACTTCGATGCACCTCACGGGCGAGATGTTCAACCTCGCGGCGGGCACGAAGCTCGTGCACGTGCCGTACAAGGGCAGCGCCGGCGCGGTGAACGACCTGATGGGCGGCCAGGTGCAGTCCATGTTCGGCGATTTCCTCGTCGTGTACCCCCAGGTCAAGGCCGGGAAGATCAGGGCCCTGGCCGTGACCTCGGCAAAGCGCCACGCGATGCTGCCGGACGTGCCGACTGTCGCGGAATCGGGCTATCCCGGATTCGAGGCGCTGTCCTGGCAGGGGATTTTCGCGCCCGCGGGCACGCCGGCCGAGGTCGTCGCGAAGCTCAATGCGGAAATCGTAAAGGCGCTCGCCGCGGACGACTTCCGCGATTCCTTCGCCCGGCAGGGATTCACGGTCGCGGGCAGCACGCCCGCCGAGTTCCGCGCCTTCATCGAAGCCGAGATCCCCAAGTGGGCGAGGATCATCAAGGCGGGAAATGTCACCTTGCAGTAGCCGCGCCTGGCTGGACCGGATTACGGGCGCAAGTAGGCGTGCCCCTCGCGTTGCTGCAGGCGGGAGATCTCGGCAACACCGGATGGCACGAACGTCGCCTCCTCGATGAACTGCGCCTTGTCGAGCTTGCGGTTGCGCAAGGTGATCTCGCAGACGTCGAAGCGAACGCCCTTCAACTTCAGCCCGTCCACGATCGCGTCGTAGGGATTACCGTTCTTGTCCTTCTTCCCTTTCATCAGGTAGTCGACCCCTTGGGCGTGCGCGACCACCACGATCTGGGCCTTGGGATTGACCTCGAGATGGTTGCGGATATTGCGCAGGCCGTCGCTGGCCTGGTCCAGGCCCGAGTTGAGGTGATAGACCACCTTGTCCGGTCCGACCGTATCGCGGACTGAGTCGCCTGTTCCGGCGCAGGCGGAAAGCACGAGCGTTGCAAGTACCGCGGTGATTTTCCTCATTTGTCGCCTCCTTTGTCCGGCATGGCGTGCCGGTTTGTGTTTCCAGAAAATATCCCCGCCGGAGCGGGATCCGCTGGCGAAAGCGGGGTCGCGTCCTACTTCTGGTCGAAGAACTCGGCGTTGAAGTCGGCGGCCACGGGCTTGGCGGCCTGGATGCGCGAGGCGTCGACTTCCTCGAACAGTTCCGCGAGCTTGAAGCTCAGCTTGGCCATGCTCGCCGCCTTGCCGGGATCGGGCACCTTGGAAATAAGCTGCACGTAGATCTCGGCTGCAAGATCGCGCACCGGGCGCCCGACCGAATGGGTTTCCTGGCCGGGTGCCGGGGCTGCTTTGGGGGGGGCTGCGTGTCCGCTCATGGGTCAATAGTAAGCCAGAACCGGGCGCTCAGGCTGCTTTCGATGCCTTGCTCGCCGGCACCGGAATGTCGTAGCTCGCCATGAGGTCGTCCACCACCTTGTGGAAGTGCTCCCACGGGGCCTCGCGGAAGTTGTGGTTGCGGACGATGAACGAGGCGCCCGCGTAGAACTTCTCGTACTGCGCGTGCCGGCCGGCGAATTCCGAGCCGATGAGGTCCCAGGCGAGCTTGAAGAGCTTCATGCGCTCCACCGCGCCCAGCTGCGGCGTCTGCCAGTAAGTCTCGAAGTCCTGCCGCATTTCCGGGTTGTGCATGACCGAGATGTCGGCCGGCATCTGGAACACGCCGCCGCCGCACAGTTCGCGGATCACGTCGATGATTGCCGAGTGCCCCTCGGTGCACCAGTTGAGCGCCGCGTACATGTAGCGCCGGTTATAGGTGGTGTGGCCTTCCGGCCAGGACTCGGCATCCTGGATCTGGCCCGCGATCATGCCGCCCAGCGTGGCCTCGAGCGCGGCGAGGCGCCCCAGCGTCTCGCGCACGGCCGGGATCTGGTCGGCGCCGGACGCCTGCGTGATGCGCGAGGCGAGGCCCACGAGCAGCTCCATCTTCTCGTGGAAGCGCACGTTCGACTGGTGGTTGCCGTAGCAGTGCGCCGGGGTCTGGATGTAGATCTCGCGCGCGAGGATGGCGTCGTTGTGCACGAACACCTTCTCCCACGGCACTTTGACGTCCTTGCACATCACCATGCTGTCGGTCTCGTCGAACCGGTGCGCGAGCGG
>JANNWA010000537.1:0-4727 GCA_031408275.1 Pseudomonadota bacterium | reverse complement strand
CCCGCCCGGCCCGACTCAGCGCGGGACGGCCTCGTCGCGCCGCCGGCGGAACCGCAGGTCGGTCGACAGGAACCGGTGCAGTTCGGTCAGCGCCTGCTGGTAGACGTCGCGCTTGAACTCGATCACCGATTCGAGCGGCACCCAGTAGTCGTGCCAGCGCCAGGCGTCGAACTCGGGCTTTTCGTTCGCCCGCAGCTTCACGTCGCAGTCGCGGCCCTGCATGCGCAGCAGGAACCAGATCTGCTTCTGCCCGCGATAAGTGCCGCGCCAGTCGCGCCGCACCCACTGGTCGGGCACCTCGTAGCGCAGCCACTGGCGCGTGCGCCCGAGGATGCGCACGTGGTCGGGCTTGAGGCCCACCTCCTCCTCCAGCTCGCGGAACATGGCCTGCTCGGGCGTCTCGCCGTGCTTGATGCCGCCCTGCGGGAACTGCCACGAATGCTGGTGCACCCGCTTGCCCCAGAAGACCTCGTTGCGCGCGTTGCAGAGGACGATGCCGACGTTGGGACGGTACCCATCTTTATCGAGCATCCTGACACCGCCATCAGTTAGAATCCTGGGTTGATTTTTTCACATTTTCGCAGCGAATAAAAGCTAAATGCGGACCTCGCGGTATCTCATCTCCACCCTCAAAGAGGCGCCTTCCGAGGCCGAACTCGCCAGCCACCGGCTGATGCTGCGGGCCGGCTTCATCCGGCGCCTGGCCAGCGGCATCTACACCTGGATGCCGCTGGGCCTGCGCATCGTGCGCAAGGTCGAGGCAATTGTCCGGGAGGAAATGAACCGCGCCGGCGCCGTCGAGCTCGCCATGCCGGTGGTCCAGCCGGCCGAACTGTGGCAGGAATCCGGCCGCTGGCAGGCTTACGGCCCCGAGCTCTTGCGCTTGCGCGACCGGCACGAGCGCGATTTCGTGCTCCAGCCCACCTCCGAGGAGGCGATCACGGAGATCGCCCGCAGCGAGCTGAAGAGCTGGCGCAAGCTCCCGATGCACCTGTACCAGATCCAGACAAAATTCCGGGATGAGCGCCGCCCGCGATTCGGCGTGATGCGCGGACGCGAGTTCGTCATGAAGGACGGCTACTCGTTCCACGCGGATTTCGCGGACCTGCAACGCGAGTACTGGGTCATGCACGAGACCTACACGCGCATCTTCAGCCGCCTCGGCCTCGCGTTCCGCGCCGTCGCCGCCGACACGGGTGCGATAGGCGGCACGGGCTCGCACGAATTCCAGGTGCTCGCCGACTCGGGCGAGGATGCGATCGCCTTCTGCCCGGAATCGGACTTTGCCGCCAACGTCGAACTGGCCGAAGCCGTCGCCCCCACGGGCGGCAGGCCGGCGGCCGCGCAGGCCTTGCAGAAAGTGGCGACGCCGGGCAAGACCAGTTGCGAAGCGGTATCCGAGTTGCTCGGGCTGCCCCTGCATGCCTCGGTCAAGGCGATCGCCCTGATGGGCAGGAGCGGCGGAGCCGACGGGGGCCCCGAAACCTTCGTGCTGCTGCTCCTGCGCGGCGACCATTCGCTTAACGAGATCAAGGCGTCCAAGCTCCCGGAGCTCAAGACTTTCCGCTTCGCCACCGGCGAGGAAATCCAGAAGCACATGGGCTGCGTGCCCGGCTACATCGGCCCGGTGGGCATGAGCGGGTTGCGGATCGTCGCCGACCGCTCGGTCGCGGCGATGGCCGACTTCGTCTGCGGCGCGAACGACGCGGGCTTCCACCTCACCGGGGTCAACTGGGGGCGCGACCTGCCCGAGCCGGCGCTCGTGGCCGACATCCGCAACGTTGTGGCGGGCGATCCCAGCCCGGACGGCAAGGGCCGCCTGGAACTGTGCCGCGGAATCGAGGTCGGACACATCTTCCAGCTCCGCACCAAGTATTCCGAGGCGATGAAAGCCGTGTTCCTCGACGAGAAAAGCGAATCCCGCCCCATGGAGATGGGCTGCTACGGGATAGGCATCACGCGCATCGTGGCCGCGGCCATCGAGCAGGGGCACGACGCGCGCGGCGCGATCCTCCCCGCGCCGATCGCGCCGTTCGAGGCCTGCGTGGTGCCGATCGGCTACCACAAGAGCGCAGCCGTTCGCGAAGCGGCCGACAAGCTCTACGCCGGGCTGCTGGCCGCCGGCATGGACACGCTACTCGACGATCGCGACGAGCGCCCCGGCTCGATGTTCGCCGACATGGAGCTCATCGGCGTGCCGCACCGGCTGGTGGTGTCCGAGAAGGGGCTCGCGGCGGGCACGGTCGAGTACAAGGGTCGCCGGGACGAAAAACCCTCCATGCTGCCGCAGGGCGAAGCCGTGGCGGCGATCAAGGCCAGGCTCGCGCAGGGGTGAGAGCGCTCGCCGCACTCATCCTTCTCCTGGCCTGCGGCGCAGCGCGCGCCGGCGCGCAGCTCTACGAGCCGATGGCCGAAAGCGTGCGCGCCGCCATGTCGGCCGCGGTCAGCGACCGGTCCCCGGTCCTCCTGATTTTCGGCGACCCGGAGCAGGGCCGCCGCTGGCTGAACGACATGAACGCGCGCCTCGCGCGCCGCATCCCCGACCGCAAGGTGAGGACCGAGCTCCTGAAGACCGTGCACCACGAGGCGATGCGCGCGGGCCTCGACCCGCAGCTCGTGCTGGGGCTCATGGAGGTGGAAAGCGGCTTTCGCAAGTACGCGATCTCAAGCGCTGGCGCGCGCGGCTTCATGCAGGTGATGCCGTTCTGGGTGAAAGTGATCGGCAAACCCGACCACAACCTGTTCCACATCCGCATCAACGTGCGCTACGGTTGCCTCATCCTGCGGCACTATCTCGACATCGAGAAAGGCGACTACTTCCGCGCCCTGGGCCGCTACAACGGCAGCCTCGGCAAGCCCGAGTACCCCAACCTCGTGCTCGGCGCCTGGAAGGGCAAGTGGGGCTACGACGGGGCGACGAGCTGACATGGCCGCCTCGTTGCGCGCACCGGGCGCGAGGCTCTCGGCCTGGTTCTACGGGATCCGCGCCCCGGAGCGCGGTCCGATCACACTCGGCCACCGCCGCGTCTACATCCTGCCGACGCGGCTGGGCGTGATGTTCGGAGTGACCCTGGTCATCATGCTCGTCGGTTCGATCAACTACGTGCTGTCGCTGGGATTCATGCTCACTTTCCTGCTGGCCGGCATGGGGCTCGCGGGCATGGTCCACACCGTGCGCAACCTCGCGCGCCTCGTGATCAGCACCGGCCGCGCTGAGCCGGTCTTCGCCGGAGAATCGGCACAGTTCCGCCTGTTCCTCGAGAACGCAGCGCCGTGGGAGCGTCCCGCCATCATGGTGCGCCACGACGCTTCCGGCGCGCAGACCGTGACCGATGTTCCCGCATCGGGCATCACGGACATCGTGCTGCCGGTACCGGCGGTGCGGCGGGGATGGCTCGCGCTCACGCGCGTTTCCCTCGAGACCCGCTACCCGCTGGGGCTGTTTCGCGCCTGGAGCCACGTGCAGCCCGACTACCGCTGCCTCGTCTATCCCCGCCCGGAAAAAGCGCCGCTGCCGCCTTCGAGTCCCGATTCCAGCCTCGGTTCGCGGCAGGCCGCCGCACAGGGCACCGACGACTTTTCCGGCCTGCGCGCCTACCAGGCGGCCGACTCCCCGCGCCACGTCGCCTGGAAGCAGGTCGCGCGCACCGACGACATGCTGACCAAGCAATTCACGGGCGACGCGTCCTCCGAGTTGTGGCTCGACTGGGCGTTGCTGCCGGCAGGATTAGACACCGAAGCCCGGCTGTCGAGGCTGGCCGGATGGGTGCTCGCCGCCGAGGCGGCGGGACTGCGCTACGGGTTGCGGCTGCCCTCCGGCGCCGGCCTGGAGCCCGCGCACGGCGATGCACACCGCACGGCCTGCCTCACCGCGCTTGCGCTCTACCAATCATGAGCAAGGGATGAGCGCCTCACTCCCGCATCCGCTCGCCCCCGAGCAACGCGCCGTGACCGGACGGGACCTCGGGTGGCTGTGCGGTTGCCTCGTGTTCGTGATGGCGCCTCACGCGATGCGCGTGCCCTGGTGGCTCACGCTGTTCGCCCTGTGCCTGTTCGGCTGGCGGACCTACCTCGCGCTCGGCAGCCGGCGGCTGCCTTCGGTGTGGATACTGATCGGCGTGGCCGTGCTCGGCATGGCCGCCATCGGCATCGAGTACCGCACCATCTTCGGCCGCGCATCGGGGATCGCCCTCCTGATGATGCTCGCCGGGTTGAAGCTGCTCGAGATGCGTACCCACCGCGATGCAACCATGGTGGTGTTCCTGTGCTATTTCCTCGTCCTCACGAATTTCCTCTTCACCCAGTCGATTCCCACCGCGCTGGTGATGTGCGCCGCGCTGGTCGCGATTACAGGCGCCCTGGTATCGTTCAGCGCGCCTCACCGCAGGCCTGTTGCGGACCTGCGCACCGCGGGCCTGCTGCTCACCCACGCTGTGCCGATCGGCATCGTGCTTTTCGTGCTGTTCCCGCGCGTGCAGGGACCGCTGTGGGGAATGCCGCAGGATGCCTATACCGGCATCACCGGCCTTTCGGACACGATGGCCCCGGGCAACCTGTCACAGCTTTCGGTGTCCGACGCAATCGCGTTCCGCGTGCTGTTCAAAGGGCCGCCGCCCAAGCCGCGCGAGCTCTACTGGCGCGGCCCGGTACTTTGGGATTTCGACGGCCGCAGCTGGCGCACCGGCCCGCGGCGCCTGCGCGCCGCCGACGACGTCTCCGGCGGCGAC
>JANNWA010000536.1:0-2469 GCA_031408275.1 Pseudomonadota bacterium | reverse complement strand
TCGTAGCTGTTGAGCGCCTGCAGGCGCCCGTCGGGACGCAGGCCCGCGCCCTCGAGGGCGTCGAGCACCGCGTCGGGGGTCAGGCCGGCGTAGGGGGCCGATTGTAAGTTCAGGGGTTCGTCGGGCATCCCGGGATTCTACGGGGCCGCGGCTGGGCGCGTGAGGAAAGTGCAACCGGTTGCAACAGGATGTAATAGATGCAAATCCGCTTGATGCGCGGCCCGGCGAAGCCTCAAATAGGGCATCGAGTCCGCTGGAGTACATCATGGGTGTCGCATCTGAACTGCTGGGACTGCTTGCTGCCGCGGGGCTGCTGGCCGCCTTCGTTTACTGGATCTACCTCGCGCCGGAGCGCGCAAAGAAGCTCCGCGTGGAAGCATTGCGCGTGAACCGCAGCCATCACCAGCCCTGGGACCCGGACATCGGGGCCCGCAGGCGCGAGCGCTAGGGTCAGACGCAGTAGATGTCGAGCATGGTGGGGATGCAGTCGTTCGCGAGGATGACTTTTTTCCTGCTGATGCGCAGAGTGCCGTCGCGCCGCACGAGGCCGTGCGTGGTGCGGCCGAAGAACACGTGCTGGGTTTTCGTCCGCGTGTCGTAGACGTGGACGTTGAAGCTCGATTTCACGCTGAGCACTCCGCCGTCTTCGCCGGCGATCATCACGTTGCCCACCATGTGCGCGGTGCGGCGCAGCGGCGTGGACGCCACCGACTTCCCGGAGCGGATACGCTGCACGCGATCCTCGAGTCCCGCACGGTCGGGGTAGTAGATCAGCGACAGCTCGCGCAGCGGGTCTTCGGTGGGCCGGCTCTCCGACTTCCACGCCGGCATCCAGAACTCGGCATCCTCCTCGTACAACGCCAACCACGCGTCCCAGTCCTGCTCGTCGAGCAGCATGCCCTCCAGCGTCAGCAGGGCATTGGCCTCGGCGAGGTCGTTGCTCATCCTTTTGCCAGCCCGCGCTTCAGCAACGCCAGCCATGCGCGGTAATTGCCGTGGAAGATGGTCTCGTCTCCCATGAGGTAGGCGCCGACCGAGGACGTGTCGGGGTTGATCCCGAGTTCCTCCGCCTCGGGATTGCCGCCCGCCTTGACGACGCCCATGCCGCGCACGTAGCCCTGCTGCCAGTCGAGCGTGCGCGCCTCGTCGCCGCGCTGGCAGGCTTCGTAGGCGCATGCGTCGTCCGGCGTGGCGCAGCCTGTGGGGTTGAAGAAGTCCTCGTACTGGCGCAGGCGCTTGATGCGTGATTCGGCTGCCTCGCCCTTGGGTGCGACGCAGTAGGTCAGCATCTCGGTGCGGTCGACCGAAACGGGCCGCAGGATGCGCAGCTGCATCGATGCATTTTCTGCGATCTGCACGTTGGGGAACAGCGTCAGGTTGCGCACGTACATCATCCACTTCGCCATGACTTTGCCGACGCGCGCTTCCAATTCGGGCAGCGACGCGTACAGCGGCCGGGCCTCCACGTTCGGGTTGTCGCCCCACATGAGCACATGGCCGTGCGGGAAGGTGTAGCTGCCGCGCCGCGACGCCGCCTGCGCGCCGATGTCCTCGTAGATCGAGCCCGCGGGGGCGGTAGCGGCCCTCGCGCCGCGGCGTTTCGCGAGCACCCCGATGTACGAGGTGTGGGTCGGGATGAAATGGTAGGTGTCGGAGCTGTTCTCGAGCTGGAACTTCCAGTTGGCGTTGTAGGTGAAGCTGACTGCGCCGGGCACGAGCTCGATGCCCTCCGGCCCCTGGTCGACGATGATGTCGATCGCGCGCCGCGCGTCGCCGAGGTATTCGGCCAGCGGCGGCACGTCCTCCGCGAGGCTCGCAAACAAGAGGCCCCGGTACGAATCGAACCGGGCCACGCGCCGCAGGTCGTGCTCGGCCGCGCCGAATGCTTCCGGATAGCAGGCCTGCCGATGCGAGGTGACCGCGATGCAGCGCCCGCCGGTGTCGTAGGTCCAGCCGTGGTAGGGGCAGGAGTGGTGCGCGCCGTTCCCCTCGCTGGTATGAAAGATCATCGCGCCCTTGTGTCGGCAGCTGTTGACGAAGCACCCGAGTTTGCCTTCGGCGTCGCGCATCACGACCAGCGGGGAACGGCCGATCGTGGTGGTGAGGTAATCATTCGGCTTGGGAACCTGCGATTCGAGGCCGACGAAGTTCCAGGTGGCCTCGAAGATGTGCTTCATCTCGAGCTCGAACACCGCCGGGTCGCGGAACGCGTCGCGGTGGACGCTGAACCAGCCTTCGCCCGCGCGGTCGTCGATGAGCCGGTCCAGGTCGGCGGCGGTGAGCCCGGCCCGGTCGTTCATTTCGGGCGGCTGGCCCGGATGGCCTCGATGACCGCGGCGCTGTCGATTTGCCCGCCGCGCCGGGCGATGGCGGCCGCGAGCAGGGCCGCGTTGACTTCCATCATCGGCATGTTCTGGCCGATGCGGTGCGCGGTCTCGATCTTGAACTGGGCGTCCTTGAGCGCCTGTG
>JANNWA010000535.1:0-24056 GCA_031408275.1 Pseudomonadota bacterium | reverse complement strand
TCGCTCTACGTGCACATGCCGTGGTGCGTGCGCAAATGCCCGTACTGCGACTTCAACTCCCACGAAAAGAAAGGCGACCTGCCGGAAGACGCGTACTGCGCGGCGCTGGTCGCGGACCTGGAGCACGCGCTGCCGTGGATCTGGGGGCGGCGCGTGCACAGCATCTTCTTCGGCGGGGGCACGCCGAGCCTGTTCTCGGCGCGCTCGATCGATCGGCTGCTGTCCGACATCCGTTCGCGCATCCCGGTCCCGGCGGACACCGAGATCACGCTGGAGGCGAATCCCGGCACGTTCGAGGCGCAGAAGTTCCGCGACTTCCGCGCGGCCGGGGTCAACCGGCTGTCGATCGGCATACAGAGTTTCAACGACGCCCACCTCAAGGCGCTGGGCCGCATCCACAGTGCGGACGAGGCCCGGCGCGCGATTGAAATCGCGCAGAAGGACTTCGACAACATCAACCTCGACCTCATGTACGGGCTGCCGGAGCAGACGATCGCCCAGGCGCTCGCCGACGTCGGGGAAGGCATCCGTTGGGGCACGGCCCACCTGTCTGCCTACCAGCTGACGCTCGAACCGAACACGGTGTTCTACAGCCACCCGCCGAAACTCCCCGCGCACGACCTGGCGGCCGAGATGCAGGAGCGCCTGGAAGGATTGTTGGCCGCGGCGGGGTTCGGGCACTACGAGACTTCGGCTTTCGCGCAGACCGGCCGCCGCTCGCGGCACAACGAGAACTACTGGAAGTTCGGCGATTACCTGGGGCTCGGTGCCGGCGCGCACGGCAAGATCAGCTTCCCGGACCGCATCGAGCGCCATTCGCGCGCCAAGCAGCCGCGCGAGTACATGGCCATGGCGCCGGAGGGCAAGTCGATCACCGAGCACCGGGTGGTTGCGCGCGCCGACTTGCCGTTCGAGTTCATGCTCAATGCGTTGCGGCTGATCGATGGCGTTCCGGTTGTGTTGTTTCGCGAGCGCACGGGGCTCGAGATCGCCGTCATCGAGGCAGCCCTGGCCAAGGGCGAGGCGCTGGGACTATTGGAACGCGACTGGCAGGCGATGCGCCCGACCCCCAGGGGACAGCGCTTCCTGAACGAGCTGCTGGAGCTTTTCCTGCCATGAATTCAGGACATTTGTTTAAAAACATCAAGTGTGGGAGCGGCTATCCGGTCAATCAATGTACCGGTACTGGTACATTCACTCCCTGCGGCGGAAGACCAGGTCCCACACGCCGTGCCCCAGCCTGAGCCCGCGTGCCTCGAACTTGGTCTCGGGGCGGTAGGCGGGACGCGGCGCGTAGTCCGGCGCGGTGTTCTCCAGCAGCGGCTCGGCACGCAGCACTTCCAGCATGTGCTCGGCGTAGGCCTGCCAGTCGGTGGCGAGGTGGATGTAGCCGCCCCGCGCGAGCTTCTTCGCGGCCAGCGCGACCAGCGGCGGCTGGACGATGCGCCGCTTGTTGTGGCGCTTCTTGGGCCACGGATCCGGGAAGAAGACGTGCAGTCCCGCGAGCGATCCGTCGGGAATCATTTTTTCCAGCACGTCGACGGCGTCGTGCCGGATCACGCGCAGGTTGGCGAGGCCTTCCGCGTCGATCGATTTGAGCAGGCTGCCGACGCCGGGCAGGTGGACTTCGATGGCGATGTAGTCGATTTCGGGATGGGCCCTGGCGATCGCGACGCTGGTCTCGCCCATGCCCGAGCCGATTTCCAGGATCAGCGGCGCGCCGCGGCCGAAAACGGCGGCCGCAGCGAGAGGGGTTTCGGTGTACGGGATCCCGAATTTCGGGAACAGCGTGTCCCAGGCGCGCTGCTGGGCGTTGGAAACCCGCCCCTGGCGCAGGACGAAGCTTCGAACCGACCTGCGGGGCGGTTCTTCCATCCGGAACCTAGGCAGCTTTTGTTTGTGCAGTACCGCTGATCATGCCCACGGTCGGGGACGACGGCGTGGCGGAGTACAGCTTCTTCGGCATGCGGCCAGCGAGGAACGCCTCGCGTCCGGCTTCCACGCCTTTCTTCATGGCCTGCGCCATGAGGATCGGGTTCTTCGCCGCGGCGATCGCGGTGTTCATCAACACGCCGTCACAGCCCAGTTCCATGGCGATCGCGGCGTCCGAAGCCGTACCCACGCCTGCATCCACCAGCACCGGCACCTTGATCCGGTCGATGATCAGCTGCAGGTTCCACGGGTTGAGGATTCCCATGCCCGAGCCGATCAGCGAGGCCAGCGGCATCACCGCCACGCAGCCGAGGTCCTCGAGCATCTTCGCCTGGATGGGGTCGTCCGCGCAGTACACCATGACCTTGAAGCCTTCCTTCACCAGGGTCTTCGCGGCCTCCAGCGTTTCGGGCATGTTCGGGTAAAGCGATTGCGGGTCGCCGAGCACCTCGAGCTTGACGAGGTCATGCCCGTCGAGAAGTTCCCGTCCGAGGCGCAGCGTCCTCACTGCGTCCGCCGCCGTGTAGCAGCCGGCGGTGTTCGGCAGCAGCGTGAACTGCGAGGGCGGCAGGTATTCGAGCAGGCTGGGCTCGCCGGCGGTCTGGCCGATGTTGGTGCGGCGGATCGCGACGGTGACGATCTGCGCCCCCGAGGCGTCGATGGCCGCACGCGTTTCGGCGAAATCCCTGTACTTGCCCGTGCCCACAAGCAGGCGCGAAGAGTACGCCTTGCCGGCTATGACGAGTTGGTCCTGCATTTTCTAGCCTCCTCCTACCGCAACTACGATTTCGAGGCGGTCACCGTCGGCGAGCCGCGTGGCGCGGTGCGCGCTTTTCGGCACGATTTCGCCGTTGCGCTCGACCGCGATTTTCTTGCCGGCGAGCGCGAGCCGCTCGATGAGAGCCGCGACGTCGAGCGCTTCGTCGAGCCGGTGGGCCGCCCCGTTGACCGTGACCTGGATCATGGGCCGAATGATACCGCGCCCCGCGGGTCGCGCATTGCCTTGCGCGTGCCTTAGAATGCGCCCGGGAGATCGAAAATGGCTGCCGCACAGACGGACAATCCGGAAAGCGAGCTGTATGCCGCGCAAGCCGAGCTGCGCGACATGCAGCGGGCCGTCGTCGCGCTGCGCGGCGAGCTCGAGCTCGCGCACATGCGCCGCGATCAGGAGGTGCAGCAGGCGGTCGCAACCGAGCAGGACGAGATCAAGCTGCTGAAGGCCACCGCCGCCAGCCTGCGCGAGGCCCTGGAGCGGGACGCCATGGCGAAGGACGCCGCGGTCCAGGCGGCGCATGCCGCCGCCGCCAACGAAATCCTGCAGCTCAAGGCGACCGCCGCGAGCCTGCGCGAGGCGTTGGAGCGGGACGCCATCGCCAAGGATGTCGCGGTGCAGGCGGCGCATGCGGCCGCCGCCAACGAGATCCTCCAGCTCAAATCCGCCGCCGGCGCGCTGCGCGAGCAGCTGGAACTCGCGCGCATCAACTCGGAAGCGGCCGTGCAGGCTGCGCATGCGGCCTCCGCCAGCGAGATCACCCAGCTCAAGGCGACGTCCGCGGCGCTGCGCGAGCAACTGGAGCTTGCTCGCGTTAACGCCGAGACGGCCATCCAGGCCGAACGCCAGCGCTCCCAGGACGAGGTCGCCCAACTGCATGCGTCCATCGTGGCCATGCGCGACACCATGGACAAGAGAATCGGAAAATCATGAGCGAAACGCCCACCCCGCTGGAAAAACCGCGCCGCAAGGCCGTCCCCGAGGCAACCGTCGCCGCGCAGAAGCGCCGCCTGCGCGAGGCCGAGCTGCTGCTCGAGGTGTCGCGCAAGATGTCGGTCACCGACTCGCTCGACGAGGTGTTGAACACGCTGCTCGACGCCATGACCGCGGAGTTGAACACTGAGCGCGGCACGCTCTTCTTGAACGACTACGAGACCAACGAGCTGTACTCGCGCGTCGCGCAGGGCTCGTTCCGGCGCGAGATCCGCATCCTCAATACCACCGGCGTGGCCGGCTACGTCTTCACCACCGGGCAGGCCGCGATCGTCCACGACGCCTACTCGGACGCGCGCTTCAATCGCAGCGTGGACGAGCGCACCGGCTACGTGACGAAGAACATCCTCTGCGTGCCGATCAAGACCGCCAAGGGCCTGGTGGTCGGCGTGGCCCAGTTGCTCAACAAGAAGAAAGGCAAGTTCACGCAGGCCGACCTCACCCTGCTCGAGCAGATGGCGGGACAGGGAGCGGTGGCGCTGCAGAGCGCCCAGGTCATCGAGCGCGTGGAGCGGGTCCGCAAGCAGGAACTGGAGTTCGTCAACATCGTCTCGGAGATGACCTCCGACATCAAGCTGGGGTCGCTCCTGCAGAAGGTGATGGGCGAGGCCACGCGCATGCTGAACGCCGAGCGCTCGACGCTCTTCCTCAACGACGAGAAGACCAAGCAGCTCTGGTCCGAGGTCGGCCAGGGGCTGGAATCGCTGCAGATCCGCCTGCCCAACCACCTCGGCATAGCCGGGGCCGTGTTCCAGTCGGGCAAGACCATCAACATCCCCTACGCTTACGCTGACCTGCGCTTCAACCCGGCCTTCGACAAGAAGACCAACTACTTCACCCGCTCGATCCTGTGCGTGCCGGTGGTGAACAAGCAGGGCCAGACCATAGGCGTGACGCAGGTGCTGAACAAGCACGGCGGGCCGTTCACCCACGAGGACGAGGCGCGGCTGCGCGCGTTCACCGCGCAGGTTTCGATAGCGCTGGAGAACGCCAAGCTCTTCGCCGACGTCCAGGCGATGAAGAACTACAACGAGGCGATGCTCGAGTCGATGTCCAACGGCCTCATCACCCTGGACGCGCAGGAGAAGGTGGCGACCTGCAACGCGGCCGGGCTGCGCATCCTGCAGACGACGCCCAAGGACATCACGCATGTCCCGGTGGCGGAGTTCTTCGGCGAAAAGAACGCCTGGGTGATCGAGAAGCTCAAGCTTGTGGCCGAGACCGGCGAGCAGCAGATCAGCGTGGACGCGCCGCTGCAAGTGGGCGATGCGACGCTTTCGGTGAACTTCACCGTGCAGCCCCTGCTCAACGTCGACCAGCAGCGCATCGGCTCGATGATCGTGCTGGAGGACATCAGTTCGGAGAAGCGCCTCAAGTCGACCATGTCGCGCTACATGGATCCGGGCATCGCCGACCGGCTCATGGCGGCCGGCACTGACCTGGTCGGCGGCCTGGACATCGAGGCGACGGTGCTGTTTTCCGACATCCGCGGCTTCACCACGCTTACCGAGCAGCTCGGCCCGCAGGGGACGGTGGCCCTGTTGAACGAGTACTTCACGCTGATGGTCGATTGCCTGCGCAAGGAAGACGGCATGCTCGACAAGTTCATCGGCGATGCGGTGATGGCCGCGTTCGGCATACCGGTGCCCCACGAGGACGATCCCGACCGCGCGGTGCGCACCGCGATCTCGATGCTCGCCGCGCTCGACAAATGGAATAGGCAGCGCGCGGGAGAGGGCAAGCCCCCGGTCAACATCGGCATTGGCCTGAACACCGACCGGGTGGTGGCCGGCAACATCGGTTCCGAGAAGCGCTCGGACTTCACCATCATCGGCGACGGCGTGAACCTCGCGGCGCGGCTCGAATCTGCCTGCAAGCAGTACGGCGCGAAGCTTCTCATCAGCGAATTCACCTTTCACAAGCTCAAAGGCACCTACCGCACGCGCGAGATCGACCTCGCCGTCGTCAAGGGCAAGACCAAGCCGGTGGCGGTGGTCGAGGTGCTCGACTTCCACACCGAAGAGACGTTCCCGCGCATCGTCGAGGTGCTGGGCCTGTTCAAGGACGGCCTGGCCACTTACCGCGCGCGCCATTGGGACGAGGCCGAGCGCCTGTTCAAGGAGGCGCTGGAACTCAACCCGCACGACAAGCCCAGCCTCATCCACGTCGAGCGCACGCAGCACCTGCGCAAGAATCCGCCGCCCGACGACTGGGACGGGGCCTGGGTGCTGGAGAGCAAATAGGACCCGTGGACGACGGCCTGCCGCCGTACATCGGCTTCGCGGGGCTCTGGCGGCTGGAGCTCTCCGGCCTTGAAATCGCGCGGCTCGGGCCGCTGCTGGAGGCGCGCCTCGCGCGGGACCCGGAGAATGCGAATGCGATGATGGACATCGCAACGCTGTCGATTCTCACGCTGATGCCCGAGAACCGCGCCGCCGCTTTCGCGATGCAGGCACGGGCCCTCGCGATCCAGCAGGTCTACCGGATTGCCGCGGCGCGCGAGCCGGCCGCCTTGCGCGTGCTCGCCATCGCGAGCGCCGGGGACATGACGGCGATCACGCACCTGGACTGCCTGCTGGAGGGAACCGACGTCGAACTCCAGATGCTCTATGCCCGCCCGGGCACCGCGCTTGCCGAAGCCCTGCCCGAGCACGACCTGGTTTTCGTCGCCGTAGGGGAGTCTCCCGCAAACCGGCCTGTACTCATGCAGCTCGTGGACTTCGCCCGGACGTCCACGCGGCCGGTCCTGAACGCGCCGGAGAGCATCCTGCGCATGTCGCGCGACAGCGTCGCGCGGATGCTGCGGGCGGTTCCGGGTGTCGCCATGCCGCTTACCGCAGGTGTAGCCAGGGGCGCATTGGAGCAGGTCGCGCGTGCGGAACTGCCGATTGCGGCGCTGCTGGAGGATGCGGCTTTCCCGATCATCGCCCGGCCGCTCGATTCGCAGGGCGGCAGGGATCTCGAGCGGCTGGCGGACCCGGCGGCGCTCGCCGCCTACCTCGGGCGCGTCGCGGACCCGGCGTTCTTCGTATCACGCTTTGTCGATTACAGCGGGCCCGACGGCTACTACCGGAAATTCCGTGTGGTGGTGGTCGGCGGGCGGCCGTACGCGTGCCACATGGCGATCTCTGACCACTGGATGATCCACTACGTGAACGCGGACATGGACGCGAGGGCGTGGAAGCGCGGCGAAGAGGCGCGCTTCATGGAGGGCTTCGACGCGGGCTTCGCCCCGAAGCACGCGCGAGCGTTGTCCGCGATCGATTCGCTGCTGAGACTGGATTACTACGCCATCGATTGCGCCGAAACCCGCGCGGGGGAGCTGCTGGTGTTCGAGGCCGACACCGCGATGCTGGTCCATGCGATGGACCCGGCCGACCTGTACCCGTACAAGGGTCCGCAGATGCGCAGGATCTTCGATGCTTTCCGGGCGATGCTCGATTCCCGGACGGAAAAAAAAACGCGCTGACCGCGGATCACGGACAGCGCGCTGCTTGGGGGGCGAAGGCCCCCGGTTCCTAGCGGATGCGGTTCAGGTCCCTGTCCGACAGCGACGCAAGGATTTCCACAACGTCGGGTTTTTCCCGGCGCGACGAGGCGATATTTTCCGTTTCCTGCGCCTGGTCGAACCCGCGCGCCCGCACGACGAGAGTAAAGCCCTTGCTGCGCGAATCCGAGAACCTGCCGCCGATGCTGCGCCCATACACGTCGCGGATGATCGATCCGCTGCGGGCGCGTTCCTCGTAGCCCACGAGCTGACCCGAATCGCCGAACATCGGCGAGAAGAGCGCGACCTGCGCCACCACTTCGCCGGTGCGCTCGTTGCGCAGCAACTGCTTGTAGCCGATGACATGGCCGGCATCGTCCTTGATCGTCTTCTTGCTGACCGGGCCGTAGTCGGTGAGCGTCGAGCAGCCGCCGAGCGCGAAAGTCGCCGCGAGAATTAGTGTCCGGATCATCATTTTTGGCCTCCAATGACTGTTGTTCCAACCGATGGCCAAAATGTACGCCCGGCGTCCCGAAATGGATGTGATAAAAATCACCCTTTGCCTGATTTAGAAGTGATGTAAATTCCACATAAATTATTTAACTTATTGATTATATGTAAATAAAAATTTCACCGTTCGTCGGGGAGTTTGGTCGCCCATCCGCCCGGACCAGGCGTCTATGGAGGGGCAATGGCCGCACCGATCGGACCGGAGAAGATTCATCGCTATACGGCCGACTTCAGGGTTCAAGCAGTCCGGTTGTCGTTGCGTCCAGAGGTCCAGACGCAGGATGTTGTGCATGCGCTAGACATTCACCGGTTCATGCTTTCGAGGGTGTCGCGCGACGTTGAACGGAAAAAGGACCCTCGCGGGTCCTTTTCCGAGTGCCTGGAATGCAGGCTTATCTGCGGTTGCCACCTTTGCGGCCCGGGCTGCCGGGAACTCCGCCGACTTCATCATTCGAGTTCGGGCCAAAGGGGTTAGCAGTGCCCTGGTTCGAGTTGCCGGGATCGCAACCTTCGGGGCCGTTGCCAACGCCCTGGTTGCACCTGCCCTTCGAATTGCCGACCCCGCCGGATGCCTTGCAGCCGCTGACCGTGACGTTAGTCAAGGTCACCGCGGCTTTCGCCAAGGCGTCCCCGTTGAAGGGGGTGGTGGACCCCGCAAGACCGGTCATGGTGATTGCGGCTCCCGAGAGTATGGTTCCCTGGAAACCCGACGTAGTCATTGTCACCGCCTGCGCGGCCCACCAATACACGTTGCACGGCTCGCCTCCATTAGTCATGACTACCGAGAAATTGGTGCCGGTAAGGGCGCCCGTGCCAAAGGTACCGATTTTGAAAATCCAGGCCGCGTTTGGGTCACCCTGCCCATCGAGCGTCAACGTGGTGTTCGTGAATGTCACACCCGCGGCGTTGCAGTAAACACCCGGCGTGAGCGTGAGCGCCGTATCTGTGTAAGCCGTATTCAACGTTCCGGTGCAGGAGACGGATGCGTACCGGTCGTACGCGGAATTGAAATCGGCCATCACTTGGGCGGAAACCGGTGCGATGACCGCCCCCGCAATGGTGCAATTGGTCCGTGTGACCGACGCCGGGGCGCCGGATGAGCCCACGTCGCCGATGATGCTGGAATTGGTACACGTCACCGCTCCTCCACCGTTGGGCGCTGCACTCAGGACTGCGAAGTTCGACGCCGTACCCAATGATGGCGCGGGGGAGGCTGCGAAGGCCGGCGACGCACCGACAAGCGAAACCGCCGTCGCCAGCAAACACGTGGATAAATACTTTTGAATGTGATTCATGATTTGTTTCCTTTCGTAAGTATTAAAGGAGAACACGGCACAGTCCGCGGCAGGCGTGTATCCCGATTCACGATACTTGGGTGCCGGCACAAGGACTGTTCCTTCGTTACGACAGATCGTCTTATGCCGATCCCATCCGGGCCGAAGCCGCGGCGGCCGGCGATCAGGTATCCATCGATGCATGCATTGATATCCTTTCCACGGAGAATGGGCTGTGCGGTGGCATACGTATGGCGAAGAAATCATCGCGGTGTCGAGGCCGCACAGGTCAGCTTCCTGCTTCGTCGTCAACGCGTGCGTTTGCAAGAATCGCCACTCTTGGCGATTCCACAGGCGACAGAGTTCGAAAAGATGTGAGGTAGAAGGTCATCCCGTCGAGAACGATGCTCCGTTTGCCTCAAGTTGTTGCACCCTATAAAATCAATCCATTACGCGGGTGTAGTTCAATGGCAGAACGGCAGCTTCCCAAGCTGCATACGAGGGTTCGATTCCCTTCACCCGCTCCATCCATCGCTCGGGGCTGTTGCCGCCAACTGGCGGTAGACTTCGTACCGCTACCACTGACCAGCCCGCATGAACCCAATCGACATCAAGCAGTTCACCAACGCCATGCGCCGGGCGGCGACCCCGGTTTCGGTCGTGACCACGGAAGGGCCGGGCGGCCGGTTTGGCGTGACCGTGAGTTCCGTCTGCACCGCTTCGGCCGAGCCGCCGCAGGTCCTCGTGTGCGTGCACTTGGGAGGGCCCACTGCGGCGGCCTTGCGCGCCAACAGGTGCTTCGCGGTAAACATCCTCGACAGCCGCCACCGCCATGTGGCCGACTCCTTTGCCGGGCGCATCGAGCGCTGGCGCCAGGACCGCTTTGCCTGCGATGCCTGGACGTCGATAGCCACGGGCGCCCCGGTGCTCACGGACGGGCTGCTGGTGCTCGATTGCGAGCTCACGCAGGAGATGGTGGTCTCCACGCACGCGGTGTTCGTGGGCATGGTTGTCGGCCTGCAGTCGCGCGAGGGCGCGCCGCTCCTGTATTCCGACCAAGCCTACCGGACGCTCGAGACCCCGGGCACGATTGCGAGCGAGGACATCCAGCTATGACTTTCTCAATCATCGCGCGCTGCGCCGCAACCGGCCGCTTCGGGGTGGTCGTGACGTCGTCGAGCATCTGCGTGGCAAGCCGTTGCGGTCGCTGGGCCCGCGCCGGCGTGGGCGCGGTGGCGACCCAGAACATCACCGACCCCGGGCTGGGCGAGCTGGGCCTCGACCTGCTTGCCGAGGGATACGGCGCCGAAGCCGTGTTGCGCTCGCTCGTCGCCGCGCGGCCGCATGCTGAATTCCGCCAGCTTGCGGTAGTCGACGCCACCGGCGCCACTGCAAGCCACTCGGGAGCAAAGTCGCTGGGGCTTTACAAGGAGCACCACGGCAAGGGCAGCGTGGCCTGCGGGAATCTCCTCGCCAACGACTCGGTGCCACGGGCGATGATCGAGGCGTTCGAGCGCGATCCGGGCAAGCATCTCGCCGAGCGGCTGCTTGCGGGCCTCGCCGCGGGGGTTGCGGCTGGCGGTGAAACGGCGCCGGTCCGGTCGGCCGGGCTGTACGTGGTCGACCGCTTCGTCTGGCCGGTGGTAGACCTGCGCGTTGACTGGCACGACGACCCGATTGCAGAATTGCACAAGGTCTTCGCCGAGTATTTCCCGCAGATGAACGACTACATCCAGCGCGCAGTCGACCCCACCCAGGCGCCCGGCTACAAATGAAGAAGGCCGTCTACTTCCTCAACGGCCCGAATGCAAACCTTTACGGCCTGACGGACCAGGGCACTTACGGAAGCGACACTTTCGAGACGCTGCAGGCGCGCTGCGAGGCCGAGGCGAAGCGCCTCGACATCGGACTCGCCTTCCGCCAGAGCAATTCCGAAGGCGAGATCATCGACTGGATCCAGGAAGCGATCCGCAAGGCCGACGGTGTGATCATCAACGGCGCAGGACTCACCTATACGTCGGTGGCGTTGCTGGACGCGCTGCTCGCGTTTCCCGGGCCGGTGGTCGAGGTGCACATGAGCAACATCTACCGGCGCGAGCCGTTTCGCCACCACTCCTTCATTTCCAAGGCGGCTACCGGGATCGTGGCGGGGCTCGGAGCTGATGGCTACGAGCTCGCGATCACCGCGATGCGCCGGCTTCTCGACCGGAAGAAAAAATAATGGCACTGCTGTTCTACAGCCAGTTCGACGACCCCGCGGACTGGGGCAAGCACCTGCGCGACGCGATGCCGGGCCTGGATTTCCGCGTCTGGCCGGACGTGGGCGAGCCAAAGGACATCGAGGCCGCGCTGGTCTGGAAGGCCCCCGAAGGCGAGCTGCGCAAGTTTCCCAACCTCAGGCTCATCATCAACCTCGGTGCCGGGGTCGATTCGATCGTGAAGGACCACACGCTGCCCGCGGGCATCCCGATCGTGCGGATTGCGGACCCCGAGATGAGCCGCATGATGGCGCAGTTCGTGCTGGCTGCCGTTCTGCGCCACTATCGCGACTTCGTGCCGTTCGCCCGCGCGCAGAAGGAACGCCGCTGGCATTACCTGCACCCGCGCGAAGCCGCCACCTGCAGCGTCGGAGTGATGGGACTTGGCAACCTCGGCGCAATGGCGGCGGCCGAACTCGTGCGCCAGGGTTTCCGGGTCGCGGGCTGGGCGCGTACTCCCAAGTCGCTCGAGGGGGTCGATTCGTTCCACGGGGAGTCCGGGTTCGCCCCCTTTCTTGCGCGCTGCGAGATTCTGGTGGTGATGCTGCCGCTGACGCCTGCGACCGACGGTATCCTCGATGCCCGCGCGCTGGCGATGTTGCCGCGCGGCGCGAAGCTCGTGAACGTGGGGCGCGGAAGGCTCGTCGACGAAGACGCGCTGATCGCCGCGCTCCGGTCAGGGCAGGTGGCGGAGGCCACGCTCGATGTGTTCCGCACGGAGCCGCTGCCCGCCGAATCACCTCTGTGGGATTTCGACCAGGTGCTGGTCACCCCGCACCTCGCTTCGGTCGCCATCCCGCGCACTGCGGCCCGGCAGGTGGCCGAGAACCTGCGCCGGCTTTCGGCCGGCGAGCCGCTCGTCAACGTCGTCGATCCGCAGCGCGGGTACTAGCAAGTCCGGCGGCGCGCTTGCCGGGTGCACGCCGTTTCGGCGCGGATTGGGTCAGTTTCGGCCAGGCCTCGGCGAAGTGCTGTTTTGCGTATTCTGCAAACAAGGCGACCGCCGGGCGCGCCGCTGCGCGTTTCAGGCGCAGGCTCACGACGAGAATGTTCGGCAGATCCTCCGCGATGGGGACCGCCACGATCCTCTTGCCGTCGTAGGTCCAGGGCAGGCGCGGGATCGCATTCAGGATGCCGAACCCCAGGCCCCGCGCCGCGAGGCCGCGCACCATCTCATAGGATCTTGTGCGGTGCGCAACGCGCGGCTCGATCTTCACGCTGCGAAAGAGTGACAGGAAATAGTCCCGCGTGTGTGGCAGGTCGAGCAGGATCATCGGGGCGCCCGCGAGTTCCTTGAGGCTGACGCTGCGGCGTCGCGCCAGCGGATGGTCCTGAGCGAGGATGATGCGGGGCGGCAGTTCCGCAAGCACTTCGGCCTCGAATTCGTCCGACAGCCCGTAGGCGTACGTAAGGGCGACCTCGCTGCGCCCGCTGCGCAGTTGTTCCAGCACTTCGGCCTGGTTGCCCTCCTCGATATTCACGGAAACCTCTGGATACCGCTCGGCGAATCCCGCCAGCAGTCCGGGGAGCAGGAATGGGGCGAGCGTGATGAAGCAGCCTGCGCTCACCTCGCCGCGTTGTGCATCGCCCATGGCGCCGGCGAACTGCTCGAGTTCGCGGGCATGCGCGAGGAGGCTGCGCGCCTGGACCAGCAGCCGGTCGCCCGAAAGGGTCAGGGACAGCCCCTTGGCGTGGTGGCGCACGAAGAGCTGCACCTTGAGATCGGCTTCCAGCCGGGCGATGGCGGCTGAGATCGAGGGTTGCGAAACGCGCACCTGCTGCGCGCCAGCGGTCACGCTGCCGGTTTCGGCGGCTGCGACGAAGTAGCGCAGGGCGCGCAGCGAAAGGCGCCCTTGAGCGAGGGAGGCAGGATCTTGCATAGGATAATCCTATACAGTTAAGCGATAAAAAGTATTTTATCCGATGCAGCCGCGCGACTACCTTAAGCGCTTCTCATTTCTCCCACCCGGAGTAACCCCCATGCTGCGTACGGGCGAGCAATATCGCGAAGGAATCCGCGACGGCCGCGAGGTCTGGATCGACGGCGAGCGCGTCAAGGACGTCACCAAACACCCGGCGTTCAAGCCGATCGTCGACGTCAAGGCGCGGATGTACGACATCCAGCACGAGCCGGCGCACAAGGATGTATTCGGCTACAGCGAAGGCAAGGATCGCAATCCGCTGCTGCTGAAGCTGCCGCATACGCAGCAGGACTGGTGGGACAAGTGGAACGCCATCGACGTGTTCTTCAAGGACATCAAGGGCGTCGTGACCCGCGTGGGCGACGAGACCATAGGCGAGATGTGGTCGCTCTACGACGGCCGCGAAGTCCTCAACAAGATCGATCCGCGCTTTTCGCAGAACATCGATAGCCACATCAAACGCGTACTGGCCGACGACCTGTTCCATGTGTCGGCCAACACCGATCCGAAGGGCGACCGCTCCAAGCGTCCGCAGGACCAGGATCCGGACATGATGTGCCACGTGGTCAAGGAAACCGACGCCGGCATCATCATTCGCGGCGCGAAGTACGAGACCGCCGCCGCCTATGCCGACCAGGCGTTCCTCAAGCCGACGGTCGGCGCGTGGGCGGACGAAAAGCTGTCCGACTATGCGCTGGGCTGCATCGTGAAAATGGGCGCCCCGGGGGTGAAGCATATTTGCCGCTCGGGTTTTGCCGGGCGCGGCTCGAAGGAAGACTACCCCTTGAGCAACGGGTTCGATGAAGTCGATACCCTGATGGTGCTCGACAACGTGCTGATCCCCTGGGAAGACGTGTTCTTCCACCGGTTCACCGAGGGTGCGCGCTACATCCGCGGAACGCTGCACCGCTATTCCGCGTTCCCCTATGTGCTGCGCGTCCTCTATACGGCCGACATGATGATCGGCGCGGCCATGTGGAACTGCAAGCAGACGGGCCTGGACAAGATGCAGTCGGTGAAGGAAAAGCTCGCCGACATGGTCGCCTACCGGGAAGGCATCCGGGCGCATCTGGCGGCCTCGATCGCGCTCGCCGAGAAGAGCCCGGGGGGGCTCCTGATGCCCAACCAGTCGCTGCTGTACGCCGGCCGGATTCACGCCTGCGCCAACCTGCCGCAGATCATGCACATTGCGCGCGAACTGTGCGGCGGGCAGCTGTGCGTGACGCCGAACTACTCGACCTTCGTCTCGAACGACACCAAGTCGTGGATGGACAAGTTCTACTCGCTCAACGACAACTGGGTGGCGGACGACCGCAGGAAGCTGCTGGCGTTCGCGCGCGACCTCCTGAACTCGGACTACGCCGGCCATCGCCTCACTTTCGTGCAGTTCGCCCAGGCGCCGCACTTCAACCACCTTGCCGCGCTGTACGGGTCATTCGATTTCTCCGGGCCCCTGGACCTCGTCAAGAAATGCGCGGGGCTTTCGGACCGGATCGACGCTCCGGCGCAGGCGCGCCCGGTGGGCATCAAGTCGGCGGCATGAGTATTGCTTGGGGGTAGGCCATGGTTCACACGAGAATCCGCAAGTTCAACACACGCACTGTCTGGAAAGGCCAGGACATCGATAACGACCTGTGCATGGCGGTGCGCGCCGGCAACATGGTGTTCGTGCGCGGCCAGACCGGCATGGACCTCAAGGGGAGGATCCACGGGGTCAACGATCCGGCGGCGCAGACCGAAAACGCGATGCGCTGCCTCAAAATCCTGCTGGAGGAGGCCGGTTCGAAGCTCGAGGACGTCTGCAAGATCGTCATCTATGTCACGGACCGTGCCTACCGCGAAGCCGTTTACCGCGTGGTCGGCAAATGGCTCAAGGGCGTTCACCCGGTATCGACGGGGATCATCGTGCAGGGGCTGGCGCGCCCGGAACTGTTGATGGAAATCGACGTATTCGCCGTGATCCCGGAACAGCCGGCCGCTGCGGCAAAGAAAGTGGTGAAGAAAGCGAAACTGGTGAAGAAGGTCGAACGCGGCGTCAAGTAAGGGCCGAAGATCGCAGTCAACGATTCTTTCTGGGGGTAGCTATGGTCGGATCGATTAGACGGGTTACGAAGTTCAAGGCGCTCGGCGCTTCGCTGGCGTTTGCGTTTCTCGCCGTCACGCTGGGTACCGGCGCCTCGGCCCAGGAGCCGTTGCGCATCAGCATCTGGGGCGGCAGCTGGAAAGACTTCGTCGCCGAGAACATCGGCAAGCGCTTCACCGCCGAGACCGGCGTGCCGGTGGAGTACATCACCGGCGGCACGATCGACCGCCTGAACAAGGCGAAGCTCTCCAAGGCGAACCCGGAGACCGACCTGATCTTCACGACCAGCCATGTCGGCTGGCTGTACGCGTCGGACGACCTGTATGAGCGTCTGGACATGGCGAAGCTGTCGAACGCCAAGACGCTTTTCCCCGAGGCGGTCATCAGCCCGTTCCACATCGGTACCTGGTCGTACGTCTACACGATTGCCTATCGGCCCGATCTCGTGCCCGCGGACATCAAGTTCTCCTCGTGGGGCGACCTCTGGAACCCGAAGCTGAAGGGGATGATCGGCCTGCCCGACTTCGATCCCAGCCATATCATCTACGCCTCGGCGCTCCTGTCCGGGGCGAAAAGCGCCAAGGATTGGCAGATGGGACAGAAGAAGCTGCTCGAACTCAAACCCAACATCAAGGCCTTCTACAGCTCGGACGCGACCAGCCAGGAAAAGATCGGTTCGGGCGAAACCCCCGTGCAGGTGCTTCTCTCGGGCAACGCGTATCACATGATGACGCAGGGCGTGAAGATCAACCTCGTGGTGCCAAAGGAGGGCGCCGTGATCGGCATCGACACGGTCGGCATCAACAAGGGCACCAAGAAGCTCGACCTCGCCTACCGGTTCATCAACATCGCACTGGATCCGGCAACACAGACCCTGGTGGCCAACAAGCAGAAGATGGGCCCCGTGAGCACACAGGCCAAGGTGGATCCTGCCGTCGCCAAGCTGCCCGGCATGTTCACGACGGCGCAGCAGTGGAAGGAACAGGCCATCGTCATCGACCACAAGCAGCGCGCGGAGTTGCTCGGCGACTGGCGCAAGTGGTTCACCGAAAACCTGATCGCCCGCTGAACGGCCTGCGCAGGCGCAGCCGCCCGCACCGGGGCGGCTGCGCCGCGGAGTTCCCGTTGGACTGATGCAAGACCGGCGTCCCGCCTATTTCGCCTGGTTCGTCCTGCCCTCGGTGTTCCTCGCCGTGGCGCTGGTGGCCTCGCTCGCCTCGCTGTTCCAGTTCAGTTTTCGCGAAACCATTCCCGGCTCGATCCAGGTCGGCGGGTTCACGCTTGGGAACTTCGGTCGCATGGGCAACTGGGTATACCTGCGGGTGTTCACCGACAGCCTGCTTTTGTCGGGCTGCACGGCGATCGCCAACCTGCTCCTCGGATACCCGCTTGCGTACGCGCTGGTGCGCTCGAAGTCGAGCCTGCTGAAGTCGACCATCCTCATCACCACCATCGTGCCGATGTTCACCGGAGACATCGTGCGCACCTACTCGTGGCTCGTGGTGCTGGGCAAGAATGGCTTCATCAACGGGACGCTGAAGGCGGCCGGGATCATCGATACGCCCCTCGAACTCCTGTACACGCCGCTGGGAGTGACCATCGCCCTGGTGCAGTATTCGCTCCCCGTCATGGTGATCATCCTTGCGGCGGCGATCAGCCACATCGACATTGCCTACGAGAAGGCGGCCGCGAGCCTGGGCGCCGGACCGCTCAGGGTCCTCTGGAACGTGACCCTGCCCCTGTCCATGCCCGGCATCCTGTCGGGCACGGTCACCATCTTCGCTTGGACGCTTTCGGCCTTCGCCACCCCGCAGCTGGTCGGGGGCGGAAAGGTGAACATGATCTCCAACATGGTCTACCAGCTCGGGTTCTCGAATTTTGACTTTCCGTTTGCCGCGGTGCTGAGCATGGTCGCCCTGGTGCTCATCTTCGCCATTCTCGGGCTGATGAATCTCGGCATGAGGCGGCTCGAGAGCGTGGGCGTGCACTGATGGGCACCGACTGATGGACCGGACCCTGCGCATCCTGTACGGGATCCTCATCGCCATGACACTCGTTTATGTCACGCTGCCTTCGCTCGTCGTTGTCGTGACGGCCTTCAGCGACAAGGCGCTGCTGATGTTCCCGCCCACCGGGTTTTCGCTCAAGTGGTTCGAGAAAGCGTGGAACTACGAAGACTTCAGGAAAGGCCTGGTGAACGGCCTGATCGTAACGGCATGGGCATCCGGGATTGCGCTCGTGGTCGGCACTATGGCGGCCTTCGTCATCGAGCGCTTCGAGTTCAAAGGCAAACGCGCGCTCGAGGCGGTGCTTCTGTCTCCGCTCGTGATTCCCCATTTCACTCTGGGCGTTGCCATGCTGATACTTGCCTCCGAGATCAACCTCTCGCGGACCTATACGCTGGTCGTGGCCTGCCACGTGATACTGGTGCTGCCATTCGTGATGCGCAGCGTGTACGTTTCGCTGAAGAACATAGACCCGGCGCTCGAGCGCGCCGCCGCGAGCCTCGGGGCCTCGCCGCTGACTGTTTTCCTGAGGATCGACTTGCCGCTGCTCGCCCCGGGACTTGCCGGCGGGTGGCTGTTTGCCGCGATCCTTTCGTTCAACGAGTTCACCGCGACCTTGTTCGTCACCGGCCAGCGCACGCAAACCCTGCCGGTGGCGATGTACACCTACGTGCGGGAATACGCGGATCCGACCATGGCTGCGTTATCCTCGATGTTGATCGCGGCGACGGTCCTGTTCCTGGTCGCCGCGAACCGCTGGCTGGGGCTCGAGCGCATTCTGTCGATCGAGGCCGGCCGCTGAGTTTGGGAGAGATGAAAATGAAAGGGAATTCATGATGCGCGCGCCAATCGAGGGACCGGACGTCTGGGTCGGTGCGGGCATGGAAAAGCGCACGGATTGGATTCATGTGCTCACCGCAGAGGAGATCGGCGACCTGCAGCGCGCCATACGTGCGGTGCGGGAAGCGCGGGCGGACATGTACTCGGTCACCGCGGAGAATTTCCCGCTGCCCGTGCTGTCGCGCCGTTTTGCCGCCATATCGGAGGCGTTGGAGCACGGCTGCGGCGTCGCGAACATCCGCGGCATACCGACCAGCACCTTCTCGATGGAGGACCTGCGCTGGGTGCTTTGGGGCATCGGTGCGCATCTAGGCACGGCGGTATCCCAGAACACGGCGGGCGAATACTTCGCCGAGGTGCGCGACTATGGCGAGCGGCTCGGCCAGCCGGGCTCCCGAGGTTATCGCACTGCGGGGTCGCTGCGATTTCACACGGACCGGTGTGACGTGGTCGCGTTGCTGTGCGCCCGCCAGTGCAAGGAGGGCGGCGACAGCCGGATCGTCAGCACGCCCGCCATCCACAACGCGATGCTCGAGCGGCGTCCGGACCTGCTCGAGGAGCTTTTCGGCGACTACCATCACAGCCGGCAGAACGAACAGGTGGCGGGAGAGCTGCCGTACTACGTGAACCCGGTTTTCGGTGTCCACAAAGGCCGCTTCAGCAGCCAATACTCGCGTTCGTATGTCGAATCCGCCCAGAAGTTCAACGGCACGCCGCGGCTGCGCAAAGAGCAGGACGAGGCGCTCGACATGCTTGCCGCCCTCGCGGAAGAACTTTGCCTGCAAACGCGCATGGAGCCCGGCGACATCCAACTCCTGAACAACCACGTCACCTACCACTCGCGTACCTCGATCGTGGATTTTGACGAGCCGGACAAAAAGCGTCTTGTATACAGGCTCTGGCTGTCGGTCCCGAACAGCCGCGAGCTGCCCGCGAATTACGACGTGCTCTGGGGGCCGACCGAAGCGGGTGCGATCCGCGGCGGCGTGACCCCCTCGAGCGGGTTGCGGACGCTCGCGCAGTGGCGGTCCTCTGCCGGGCAGGCGGCGTAATGGGGCACGGGCAATGATGACGGAGGCCGTCAGCGTCTCGGTGGAGGGCGCGGTCAAGTCCTTCGGCGGTGCGCCTGCCGTCGATGACGTGTCCTTAAAGGTCCGGAAGGGGGAGTTCCTCACGCTGCTCGGCCCTTCGGGTTGTGGCAAGACCACGCTGCTCAATTTGATCGCGGGGTTCCTGGAGCCCGAGCGCGGTGAAATATTCATCGACGGCGAGCCGGTCACCCATGTGCCCCCGTATCGCCGCTCGATCGGCATGGTATTCCAGAACTACGCGCTGTTCCCGCACATGACAGTGGCTGAAAACGTCGCCTTCGGCCTGAAGATGCACAAGGTCCCGGCCGCGGAGATCCCAGCCCGCGTCGCCGAAGCTCTCGAAATGGTGCGCCTGCCGCAGATGGGGCCGCGCAAACCGCGCCAGCTTTCGGGAGGGCAGCAGCAGCGGGTGGCCCTGGCCCGGGCGCTGGTCATCAAGCCCAAGGTGGTGCTGCTCGACGAGCCGTTCTCGGCGATCGACAAGAATCTGCGCGCCGAAATGCAGGTGGAACTCAAGCGGCTCCAGAAACGCATTGGCATCACGACCCTCTTCGTCACCCACGACCAGTCGGAGGCGCTGTCGCTGTCCGACCGGATCGCGGTGATGTCGCACGGCAGGATCGAGCAGCTCTCCGAGCCCGCGGAGCTCTATCGCAATCCGGCCTCGAGCTTCGTCGCTTCGTTCATCGGGGATATCAACCGGCTCCCCTGCACGGTGATCGGCGTGGAGGGAGGAGAGGTTCTCCTCAAGGCCGGTGACAGGACGCTGCGCCTGCCGCGCGAGCATGGCGACGTCGACGCGCTCCCCGCGGGGTCGGCGGCGCTCCTCTTCGCGCGTCCCGAGGAGCTTGCGCTGGTTGCAGTCGGCGACGCCGAGGCCAACCTCGGGGAAGGCGTAGTGGATACGCATGTTTACCAGGGGACGCACGTCGACGTGTATGTCCGTTACGACGACGGCCGGGCCTTGCGCGTGCGCCATGCGGGTTACGAGGCGCTGGAGCGGTTTCCCGCAGGCAGCCGGATCGGCGTGCATGCAAACATGGCGCAAGCCTTCGTGTTCCCGGCAAAGCGAGGATCGAATGTCCAACACCCGCCCATTCCTTAAGCTCACCCATGAAGGCGCCCTGCGCGTCCTCGACGCCGCGAAGAAGAAGGCCGAAGCGCTCGGGGTACCGCAGAACATCACCATCGTGGACGACGGGGGAAACCTGCTCGCCTTCCTGCGCATGGATGGCGCGAAGACCCTGTCGATCCGCACTTCGCAGAAGAAGGCGCTCTCGGCGGCTTCCCATCGGCAACCCTCCGGCCAACTCATGCCGGACCTGGAGCTCAAGCTGGCGCTGGCCGCGGACGGCTGCCTGACGAACCTCGAGGGCGGGTTTCCGATCATCATTGACGGCATCTGCGTCGGCGCAATCGGTGTTGGCTCGGGCACAGGCGCCCAGGATTGCGAAGTGGCCAGGGCCGGCCTCGCAGCTCTGGGGGCGCAGCCGCTGTAGGCGCCGGGGCAGGTACTGCGCGGCGCAGTACAATCGCCCATGTGGCGCCGGCTCCCCGGCGCCGTGGACCCACCAATGAGCGTATCGTTCGACGGCAAGCTGGTTGTGGCGATATCGTCGCGCGCCCTCTTTGATTTCGAGGAGGAGAACGAGGTTTTTGAAAGGAGCGGCGATCGTGCATACATGGAACTCCAACTCGAACGGTTGGAGGAGGCCGCCAAGCACGGCGTGGCGTTTCCCCTCGTTCGCAAGCTCCTTGCATTCAACACTGAAGACGCGCAGCGCGTCGAAGTCGTCATCCTGTCCAAGAACGACCCGGTGTCCGGTCTGCGGGTTTTCCGGTCGGCCAAGCACGCGGGGCTGAAGCTGGAGCGCGGCGTGTTTACCCGCGGCCGCAAAGCCTACCGGTACCTGGAGGCATTGCACGCCAATCTGTTCCTGTCTGCAAATGAGGAGGACGTGCGCGGAGCTCTGGACGCGCATTTCCCGGCGGCGCGCGTCATTCCTGAGTCAGCACAGCCCGGCGAGCGGCACGCCGACGAGGTGCGTATCGCGTTCGACGGGGACGCGGTCCTCTTCTCGGACGAAGCGGAGCGGGTGTATCAGCGCGAAGGGCTCGATGCGTTTCAGCGGCACGAGACCGAGCACGCGCTCAAGCCCCTGCCGCCCGGGCCTTTCAAACCGCTGCTCGAGGCCCTGCACAGGCTGCAGACCGCCGGTGCCTCGGTGCCGATGCGCGTCAGGACGGCGCTGGTGACGGCGCGCAGCGCGCCGGCCCACGAGCGCGCCGTGCGCACGCTGATGAACTGGAACATCGGCGTGGACGAGGCAATGTTCCTCGGCGGACTCGACAAGAGCGCGTTCCTGTCGGCGTTCCAGCCCGACATCTATTTCGACGACCAGCGCGGGCATGTCGAGTCGGCGCAGAAGCACGTGGCCACGGGCCATGTCCCGTTCGGCGTCTCCAACCGAAAGCAACAAAGCTGAACCCAAAGGAAGGACGGTTTCCATGAAAGCAATCCGGATCCTCATGTACGCCGCCGGCGGCCTCGTGCTGCTCGCTGTACTCGCCGTCATTACCGCAGTCGTGGTGGTGGATGGCGCATTCGTCAAGCAACGCGCCGAGCGACTCATGAAGGAAGAGCATCAGAGGACGCTCTCGATCGAGGGAACGCCGAAGCTGAGCCTCTTTCCCGTCGCCGGGATCGAACTCGGCAAGGTGCGCCTGTCGGAACACGCGAGCGACAAGGAATTCCTCTCGCTGGAGTCGGCCAGGGTGGCCGTAAGGGTGATGCCGCTGCTCTCGGGAACCCTGGAGGTGGAGGCGCTTTCGGTCGCCGGTCTCAAGGCCAGCCTCGTACGCTCGAAGGACGGCCGCATGAATACCGACGACCTGTCGGGCAAGCCGGCTGACCCGAAGCAGGCGGAATCGCATGCCGAGGGGCGCGGCAAGCCCGGGAAGCTGCGCATTGCGGAAGTGAATATCGAACGCGCCAGCATTTCATTTCGGGATGAGGCGAATGGACGGACGGTGTCGGTGGCGGACGTGAATCTCAAGACCGGGCGCCTCGCGGACGGAGAGCCTGCACAGGTGTCGTTCTCCGCCCACGCGAAAGGCACCAATCCCTCCTTGAATGTGAAGGCCAGCCTCGCCGGCCGGCTCGGGGTGAATCTGCCCAAGGAATCGTTCGAGATCGCCGGGCTCACCTTGGAGGCGAAGGGCAACGTGGACCGGGACACGCTTTCCGCGACGCTATCGGCACCGCAGGTCAGCATTACGCCCGCGAAGGCGTCCGGGTCGGCCGTCACCGGCACCCTGGTGCTGAAGGGGCCCCAGCGCAACGTGGACGTGAAACTGCGGATCGCGGCGCTCGAAGGGAGCGGCTCGGCCTTTTCAATTTCCTCCATCGCGCTGGACATTGATGCTCTTGCGGAAGGCAACAGCGTGAAGGGGCGCATCGAGACGCCGGTCAGCGCCAGCCTTTCGGACAAGACATGGGCGCTGCCGAAGGTCGTGGCGAACCTGACATTTTCGGGGGCCGCGATCCCGCAGAAAACGGTGACTATCCCGATCCAGGCCGAGTTCAAGGCCGACCTCGCCAGGCGAACGGCATCGGCGGACGTCAAGACGAAATTCGACGAATCGAGCATCCACGTAAAATTCGCCGCTTCGAAGTTCGCCCCGTTGCACGCGACCTTCGACCTGGACATCGACAAGCTCAACCTCGATCGCTACATCGCGCCGAAGCCGGCGGGCGAATCGAAGCCCGACGCCAAGATCGACCTTGCCGCGCTGAAAGGCCCGACGGTGTCCGGGAAGGTGCGGATCGGGGCGCTGAAAGCCAATGGCGCATCCGCGGGGAACATCAAGGCCGAGATCAAGCTGGCCGGGGGCAAGCTGGACGTTTCGCCCTACTCTGCGGACCTGTACGGCGGCCGGCTCGCCGGCAGCCTATCGGTGGATGCGAATGCCAACCGCTTTGAAGCCAAGGATACGGTGACCGGCGTCACCTTGGGGCCGTTACTGCGCGACGTCGCCAAGAAGGACATGCTCGACGGCCGCGCCAACCTCAAGCTGGACGTCACGACCGTCGGCACGACCGTGTCGGCGCTGAAGAAGGCACTGGCCGGAAGCGCCAAGGTCGAGGTGAAGGATGGCGCGATCAAGGGCATCAACGTCGCGGAAAGCGTGCGCAGCTTCAAGCCGGGTTCCGGCGCCAAGTCGTCCCAGGCTGCCGGGGACAGCACCAAGCAGACCGATTTTACCGAGATGAGTGCCAGCTTCACGATCAAGAACGGCGTCGCGCACAACGAAGACCTCAAGGCCGCCTCGCCGTTCCTGCGGCTGGGTGGCGCGGGGAACATCGATATCGGCAATTCGACGCTCGACTACACCGCCAAGGCGACGCTGGCGGCAACCAGCAAGGGACAGGGCGGCCCTGCCGACGTCGCCGGCATCACCGTGCCGGTCAAGTTGTCGGGCACGTTCGACAAGCCGAGTTGGAATATCGACTATTCCGGGGTGCTGGGCAGCCTGGGTAGCGCGATAGGCGGTGGGGCGGGCAAGGTCACCGACACGGTGAAGTCAACTGCCGGCGGCGTGAAGGACAAGCTGAAAGGGCTGTTCGGGAATTAGCCGACCGACTCAGAGAGTCCCAATCCTGCCTTCCTCGACGGCGTGGCAGGCGACGGTGTGGCCCTCAGGCAGCGCTAGCGGCGCCGGCCGCTCGACCCGGCAACGTTCGTTGGCGTGCGGGCAGCGCGGGTTGAATGCGCAGCCGGGCGGCGGGGCGAGCGGGCTCGGCACCTCACCAGCCACCGGCGTGCGCGGTTTACCGCTCATGTCCAGGTCCGGGATGGCGTCGATCAGCATGCGCGTGTAAGGGTGG